>DASRTX010000181.1:0-3084 GCA_035655715.1 Myxococcales bacterium
GAGGCGCCCGCCGCGGACTTCCGCGCCAAGGCCCTCGAGTACGCACGCAAGTTCGTGCCCCCCGCCAAGGCGTCACGCGCGGTCGGCTTCATCAAGCGCGCCGTCACCACCGGCCTGGAAGTCGGCCTGGAGCAAGGCCTCGCGCTGGAGCGCGAATTCCAGCAGCGCCTCTTCGAAGGGCAGGACGCCAAGGAAGGGATCTCCGCGTACAACGCGCGGCGCCCCCCGGCGTTCACCGGCAAGTAGCTTGGTCTCGCGCGCGCCGGGAGCGTCCCCCCGGTACGACTCCCGGCGCGGCGAGCGTCGCTACGAGAGGCAAGCTAGCAGGCCTTGAAAAGTCCGTCTGTGCGGTACGTCACGCGGCACATCGCCGCACTGAGCATCCTCCGGCACCCTCGGGCATTCCATATCTCGTGGACTCCGACCTCGGATACTTCCTCGTCATCGTCTTCGGGTTGCCGATCCTGTTGCTCCTCATGACGGGACCCGGCATGTGGAGCGAGAAGTGGGGCTGGGGAGCCTTCGACCGCCTGGAGAAGATCTTCCGGCGGACCCCGCCGGCGGCGAATCCTACGCGACCTGACGCGCGATCTCCGCGACCGCCCCGTTGATTCCCACGCGGGACGTATCCACCGACAGCTCCGCCTGCGCGTAGAGCGGCTCGCGCGCCTTGAGCAGCGCGCGCAGCTCCTCCTGCGCGTGCGGGCTGGCCGCCGAGGGCCGCACGTCGCCCTGCGCGAGCACGCGCTTCCAGTGGTCCTCGGGCGTGGCCTGCAGCCACACCGTGCGGCAGCGTTTCTGCAGCAGCTTGAACGAGCCGGGATCGGTGACGATGCCGCCGCCCGTCGCCACCACCGCGGCGTCGGTCTCGGCGAGAAAGCGTGTCAGCACCTCGCGCGCGAGCCGCCGGTAGTACGCTTCGCCATGCAGCTGGAAGATGGCGCTGAGCGGAATGCCCGCCTCCTTCTCCACCAGCGCGTCCAACTCCACGAAGGGAACGCGCAGGCGATTGGCCAGCGCCTGCCCGATGGTGCTCTTCCCTGCCCCGCGCAAGCCCACCAGCGCGACGATGCGGCGATCGCTCCGCTCGTGCTGGGCGGAAAAGAGCAGCTCGCCGGCGGAGGTGCCCAGCGCGCGCGAGACGTCCTGCAGGCGCGCCACCGAGATGTTTCCTTCGCCCGATTCCAGATCCGCGAGGAACCGCTCCGATACGCCGCTCTTCTGCGCCAGCTCGCGCCGGGTGAAGGCGCGCTCCTCGCGAAGCCGCCGCACCGCGGCACCGACCGAAGCGAGCAGGACTTGGTGTTCAGGCCTCATCGCTTAGTGCAGTATACTGCCGCCAAGCCACACATGACAAGCAATATAGTGCTTGCATGCGCGCAACGGTTGCGCTACCTTGCCCTCGATGGACACGAGCGCGCCCGCCCCGAAGCTGTCGTTCGACACGCATCCCTCCAAGTACCGCCACTGGACGCTCGCGGTGGATGGCGAGACCGCGCGCCTCACCATGAAGGTGCAGCCCTTTGGCGGCGCGAACACCGAACTGGAGCTGAAGAGCAACAGCTACGACCTCTCGGTGGACATCGAGCTGGCCGACGCCGTCCAGCGCCTGCGCTTCGAGCACCCCAAGGTGAAGTCGTGCGTGATCACCAGCGCGCACGACAAGATCTTCTGCGCCGGCGCCAACATCTACATGCTCGCCGCGAGCACGCACCCCTTCAAGGTCAACTTCTGCAAGTACACCAACGAGACGCGCCTCACCATCGAGGACGCCTCGCAGCACAGCGGCCTGCGCTTCCTCGCCGCCTGCAACGGCGCCACCGCGGGCGGCGGCTACGAGCTGGCGCTGGCCTGCGACGAGATCTTGCTCACCGACGACGGCTCCAGCACGGTGTCGCTGCCGGAGGTGCCGCTGCTCGGCGTGCTGCCGGGCACCGGCGGGCTCACGCGCGTGGTGGACAAGCGCAAGGTGCGGCGCGATCTCGCGGACGCGTTCTCGACACTGGCCGAAGGCGTGAAGGGCAAGCGCGCGGTGGAGTGGGGCCTGGTGGACGCGGTGGTGCCGCGCAGCAAGTTCGCCGATACGGTGGCGCAGCGCGCGCGCGAGCTGGCCGCCAAGGCACCCCAGGTGGATCGCGGGCCCGGCATCCAGCTGGATCCGATCGGCGACTACAAGCACGTCTCCTTGAAGGTGGACGAGAAGGCGCGCGTCGCGGACCTCATGATCAGCGCGCCCCAGGGCGACGTCCCCAGGACCGCAGCCGAGGCTCTGGCCAAGGGCGCGCAGGGCTGGGCGCTGCGCATGGCGCGCGAGCTGGACCACGCGCTCTTGCGGCTGCGCTTCGAGCACGAGAACGTGGGGCTCGTCATCGTCCGCACCGAGGGCGACAAGGCCAAGGCGCACGCGGTGGGCGAGCTGCTGGCCGGCCCCGAGAAGGACTCCTGGATCCTGCGCGAGACGCGCCTCTTGCTCGCGCGGGTGCTGCGGCGCATGGACGTGACCGCGCGGAGCTTCTTCGCGGTGGTCGATCAGAAGTCGTGCTTCGCCGGCCCCCTCTTCGAGCTGCTGCTCGCCTGCGACCGCAGCTACGTGCTCGACGCAGAAGGCGTGGAAGTGTGGCCCGGGGCGCTCAGCGGCGGCGCCCTGCCCGGCTGGAACGGCCTCTCGCGCCTGGAGACGCGCTTCTTGGGCGATCCGCAGCGGGCGCCGAAAGTGCTCGCCGCGGCGAAGGAAGGCGCGGTCGACGCAGCTGCCGCCAACAAGCTGGGACTATGCACCGCCTTCGCCGACGACATCGACTTCGAGGAGGAGCTGCGCGTCGCGGTGGAGGAGCGCAAGAGCCTGAGTCCCGACGCGCTCACCGGTCTGGAGCAGAACTACCGCTTCGCCGGCCCCGAGACGCTGGCCACCAAGATCTTCGGCCGCCTCTCCGCCTGGCAGAACTGGATCTTCATCCGCCCCAACGCGACGGGCGAGCGCGGCGCGCTCACCATGTACGGCAAGCCCGAGCGGCCGCGTTTCGACTGGAGGAGGACGTAGTGGCACAGGCGCTGGAATCGATCCCCAACAACGTCGACCTCTCG
>DASRTX010000182.1:0-2888 GCA_035655715.1 Myxococcales bacterium
CGGACATGCCCACGTGGCCGGCGCGCACCTCTTCGACGAGGAGGCAGGCGAGTACAACGTTCCGTTCGTGCGGCGCGTCTTCGGCGGCCGTCCCATGGTGGTGGTCACGTTCGCGCACCTGGAGGAGGGATTCGCCGTGGCCCGCGGCAACCCGCTGCGCATCCGCAAGCCCGAGGACATCGCCAGGCCGGAGATCCGCTTCGTCAACCGCGAGCCCGGGGCCGGCGCGCGACGGTTGCTCGACCGGCTGCTGCGCAAGGCCCGAATCCCGGCCTCCGCCATCGAGGGATACGATCGGCTGCTCAGCGGCCATCTGCAAGTGGCCCAGGCGGTGGCGATGGGCGCGGCCGACGCCGGAGTGGTGGCGCGCAGTGCTGCGGTGGCGCACGGGCTGGACTTCGTCCCGCTCTCGGAGGAGCGGTTCGACCTGGTCTTCCCCAAGGAGTGGAGCGCGGACCCGCGGGCGGGGCGCATCGTCGAGACGCTGGAGAGCCGGGCCTTCCGGCGCGAGCTCGCCAGCCTGGGCGGGTACGAGACGCGCAAGTCCGGCCATTTGGTCACCGAGCTGCGCGCGCGTTGAGCCGGGTTGACTCTTTGTCAAGCGTAGGCGACAAACCAGGGATGCCGGGAGCAGCCATGCGCTGGATCCGCCTGACGGGCCTGGTCCTGATCCTTGGGCTGGCGTCCGCGGCACGCGCCCAGCGCGAGGTGGTGGTCTTCGCCGCGTCGTCCCTGCGCGAGTCCTTCGCCGAGCTGGGCCAGCGCTTCGAGCGCGCCCACCCCGGCGTCAAGGTCGTCTTCAACCTCTCCGGATCGCAGGAGCTTCGCACGCAGATCGAAAACGGCGCCCAGGCCGACGTGTTCGCCTCTGCCGACTTGAAGCACATGAGGGCGCTCCAGGAAGCGAACCTCGTCTCGGCTCCGCATGTCTTCGCCCGCAACCAGCCCGTGCTGGTGGTGCCGAAAGGAAATCCCGCGGGGCTCCGCGGTCTCCACGATTTGCCGGAGGCGCACCGCATCGTCCTCGGAGTTCCCGACGTGCCCATCGGCGCGTACTCGCTGCGGGTGCTCGACGCTGCGTCGAGGGAGTACGGCGCCGACTTCCGCGCGAAGGTGGAGGCCCGCGTGGTCTCGCGCGAGATGAACGTCCGCCAGGTGCTGGCGAAGGTGGGCCTGGGCGAGGCGGACGCGGCCATCGTCTACCGTACCGACTTCGCGGCGGCCGGGCAGAAAGTGGAAATGATCGCCATTCCACCGCGCGTCAACGTGGAAGCCGAGTACCCCATCGCCACGGTGGAGAAGTCGAAAGAAGCCGCGTTGGCCAGGGAGTTCGTCGAGCTGGTGCTCTCGCCCGCCGGCCAGGAAGTCCTCTCCCGCTTCGGGTTCGGGAACGGAAGCGGAAGTTGAGGTTGCGCGGACCGACTCCCTGGAGCGGCGTGCAGCTCGCCGCCTCGCTGGCGTTGGGAGCGTTCCTGGTGCTGCCCGTCGTTGGCCTCGTCGCGACGCTCGGCTGGGCTGATCTCGTCGGGGGACTGCGCAATCCGCTGCTCCTTCCGGCGCTTCGCCTTTCCCTGCAGACCACGTCCTGCAGCCTGCTGCTCGTCGTGGGCGGAGGCTCGCTGCTGGCGTGGCGAGTGGCGCGTACCCCTGACGGCCTGTCGCGCTGGCTCGAGGCGCTGACCCAGCTTCCGGCGGTGATTCCGCCCGCGGTGGCAGGAGTGGGGCTCTTGCTCGCCTTCGGCCGGCGCGGCCTGCTCGGCGGCTGGCTCGAGCGGCATGGCATCGCGCTCGCCTTCACGACCCCGGCGGTGATCCTCGCGGAGACGTTCGTGTCCGCGCCGTTCTTCGTGCAGGCCGCCATTGCCGCCTTCCGCCGGGTGGATGAGAACTTGCTGGTGGTGGCGCGGACGCTGGGCGCGTCGCCGTTCCGCGCCTTCCTCCGCGTGGGGTTGCCGCTGGCGGCGCCGGGGCTTGTGGCGGGCGCTGCCATGAGCTGGGCCCGCGCGGTGGGCGAGTTCGGCGCCACGCTCCTCTTCGCGGGCAACCTTTCCGGCCGCACCCAGACGCTCCCGCTGGCGGTCTATACGGCGATGGAGTCCGATCTCCGCGCGGCGCAGGCGCTCTCCTTGATCCTGGTGGTGGTGTCGCTGGCCATCCTCTTCGTCCTCCGGCGGATGGCGCCGGCCGCCCCGTTTCCCGGCACCGAGGCGCGCGGTGCTTGAGATCCGCGTGGCGCGCGAGCTCGGCGCGCTCCAACTGAGCCTCGAGCTTTCGGTCGATCGGGAGACCGTGCTGATGGTGGGACCTAACGGCGCGGGCAAGTCGACGCTGCTGCGGCTCCTGCTCGGGGTGCTCCGCCCCGATTCCGGGCGGATCGCCCTGGACGGCAA
Organism: Myxococcales bacterium; assembly: GCA_035655715.1. Taxonomy (GTDB): domain Bacteria; phylum Myxococcota; class Myxococcia; order Myxococcales; family 40CM-4-68-19; genus 40CM-4-68-19. The sequence continues at coordinate 2,391 of DASRTX010000182.1, forward strand.
GATCCTTTTCGACGCGAAAGGCCGCGTGGACCTGCGGCCCGAGGAGCGGCACCTCGCCTGGTTACCACAAGATTACGCGCTCTTTCCGCACCTCGACGTCGAGGCCAACGTCGCCTTCGGCCTTCGCCATCTGGACGGGGGGGAACGGGTGCGCCGCGCCGGCGAATGGCTACAGCGCCTGGGCGCCGCGCACCTCTCGCACCGCCAACCGGCGAGCCTGTCGGGCGGGGAGCGGCAGCGCGTTGCGCTGGCCCGGGCGCTGGCGCGCGACCCTCACGCGCTGTTGCTCGACGAGCCCTTCGCCTCGCTGGATCCGATGGCGCGGCGCGAATTCCGCGGCGCGCTGCGAGGCTGGCTCGCGGAATGGCGGCTGCCGGCGCTCATCGTCTCGCACGATCCCGCCGACGCCGTGCTGGCGGAGCGCATTGCGGTGATCGAAGGCGGGCGTCTGGTCCAGCAGGGCACGCTCGCGGACTTGCGCGAAGCGCCGCAGTCCAA
>DASRTX010000183.1:0-9367 GCA_035655715.1 Myxococcales bacterium
GCGACAAGCGCGTGCTGCGAAAGGCGGAGCGGTGACGCCCGAGGCCTTGCAGGCGCTGGTGGAGGCGCTGCCGGTGCCGGCGCTGATCGCCTCGCGCGGGCGCATCGTCGCCGCGAACCGGAGGCTGGCCGAGCTCACCGGAGTTCCCGTGCACGATCTCCTCGCTTCGTCTTCGCCCTTCCTGCACTTCGTGGCGCCCGAGGACCGGGAGATGGTGCTCGAGCGGGCGGCGGCGCGGGCGCGCGGCGAGCCGGTCGCGGACGAGGTCGACTACATGGCCGTGGCCGCGGACGGGCGCCGCATTCCTTCGCGCGCGCACGTGGCGCCCTTTCCCGCCGCCGGCGAGGGTGGGCTCTTGATGGTGATCAGCCGCGAGCGGGCCCGCGCGCAGTCGGCGCAGCTGATCCGCGGCTTCGTGGACGTGGCGGTGGCCGCGCAGGGAGAGCGCAGCGAGCCCGACTACTTCAACGTCGTGCGCGAGTCCCTGCGCGGGCTGGGGTTGACCTCCACGCTGATGGAGGTCGACGGCGACCGCCTCCGCTTCGCTCCCTTCGCTGCGGCGATGACGCCGGTGGGGCTGGAGCTGCGCGAGGTGCTTCAGGGGTGGATGCCGCTTGGACGGGTGGACCCCGAGCTGGTCTCCGCGGACGGCGTGCTGGTCGAGGACCTGCCCGCCCTGATCGCCGATCTCTCCGGCCTGCCGCGCGCCCGATTCGTGGGGCGCGCGGCGCCGCGCGCGGTGGTGACGGCCATCCGCGTCGACGGCCAGCTCCGTTACGTCCTCTCCGCGTCCGGGGAGCAGATCGATCACGCCGCCGCCGGGGCTTTCGGCCTGCTGGGCCGCCAGATCGGCGCGTCGCTCACCACCCTGCGGCGCATCGAGGAGGTGCAGCGGCGCAACGCCGAGCTTGCGCTCCTGCTCGACCTGGGCCGCGAGTTGGTGGGCGCGCTCGACCAGCGGCACGTGCTGGAGGTGGCGGCCCGCACCGCTGCCCGTTCGCTGCGCTGCAGCTGCGCGTACGTGATGCTCGCGCACCCGGAAAAGCCCGTCCTGGTGGTCTCCGCCCGGGAGGACCCCGAGCCTCCTCCGGACGTCGAGATCGGCAGCGAGCTGGATCTGGGCGTTTCCTCGCTGAGCGCGCTGGCCTTCCAGAACCAGCAGGCGTACGCCACCAGCGACACCGTCAAGGACAGCCGCGTCGACCCCGAGGTGATGCACCGCTTCCGCTGCCGGGCCACGCTGGCCGTGCCGCTCCTGTCGCAAGGTCGCCCGCTGGGGGTGCTGGCGCTGTTCGATCGCAGCGGCCGCTCATTCGACGCGATGGACGAGCGGCTGGCCACGCACGCGGCCCAGCTGGTCGCCGCCGCGCTGGTGAACGCGCGCCTCTATGCGGAGCAGCGCGCCCGCGCCGAGGAAATGGCGCAGCTCAACGAGGTGGCCCGCGCCCTCTCCGGGGCGCTGGAGTTGCAGCCTCTGTTGGGCCTGGGCGGCGAGATGATGCGCCGGATCCTCGACGGCGACTGTTGGTTCGTGATGCTGCGAGACGACGCCGCCTGCGGCCTGCGCTTTGCGGCGGTGCAGGAGGAGAACGCGGATCTGATCGGCAAGCTGGTGCCATACGACGAGCCGATGGTTTCCACCCGGGCCTTCCGCGAGCGGCGGCCGATCCAGGCGGTGGATCCGTCGCGCCTGCAGGGCATGGCGCGGGCGCTCGGCGAGCGATTCGGCAATCGCACCACGCTGGCGGTGCCGATGCTGGCCCGCGACGAGGCGTTGGGAGCGGTGGTGATCCTCGATCGCAAGCGCGCGCGCAGCTTCACCCAGCCGGAGATGGACCGCGCGCTGGCGGTGGCCGGGCAGCTGGCTTTCGCGGTTCTCTCGGTGCGCCTCTACCAGGACCTGCGCACCAGCTACGCAGAGCTGGCGCGGACGCAGAAGGAGCTGATCGACCGCGAGCGGCTGGCGGCCCTGGGCGAGCTGTCGGCGAGCATCGCGCACGAAGTCCGCAACCCGCTGGGGGTCATCTTCAACTCGGTCGGGAGCCTCCGCCGCATCCTCAAGCCGCAAGGCGACGCCGCGCTCCTGCTCGACATCGTCGGCGAGGAAGCCGACCGTCTCAACCGCATGGTGGGCGACCTGCTCGACTACTCGCGGCCGGTGCAGCCGGCGCTGGAGCCGGTTCCGCTGCGGCCGCTGATCGAGGAAGCGCTGTACTCGGCGCGGCACCAAGCCAGCGGAGCTGCCGGGGAGGTGCGCGCGAGCATCGAAGTGGCGGAAGCCGCGGCGACGGTCCGTGCGGATGCGCGGTTGCTGCGCCAGGCGTTGGTCAATCTGTTTCTCAACGCCTACCAGGCCATGCCGCGCGGGGGCGTCCTGCAAGTCAGAACCATTCCGGCCGATTTGGAGGGCAAGCCGGCCGCCGAAATCGTGGTTCGCGACACGGGTCCGGGCATCCCCGCGGACATTGCCCGCAGAATCTTCCAGCCCTTCTTCACCACCAAGGCCACCGGCACCGGTCTGGGGCTCGCGGTGGTGCGACGGATCGTCGAAGGCCACGGGGGCGTCGTCGCGTTCACGCCGGCCAACCCGGGCGCCGAATTTCACGTCCGGCTTCCGCTGGAAGCTTGATCGCGTTACTTCTGTAGCCATGTCCGGCGACGCGCTGCCGACCGAGATGCCCGCCGCCGAGCCGCGGCCGCGCATCCTCATCGTCGACGACCAGCGCAACATGCGAACGACCACGGCGCTGCTCCTGCGAGCGCAAGGGTACGAGGTAGCCGAGGCGGAGAGCGGCGAGGCGGCGCTGTCCCGCCTGCTGGCCGATCCGTTCGACGTGGTGCTCACCGATCTCAAGATGGCGCCGCTCGACGGTCTCGCGGTGCTGCGCGGCGCGCTGGAGATCTCGCCCTCCACCCAGGTGATCGTGATGACCGGCTACGGCACCGTGGAGAGCGCGGTGGTCGCCATGCAGCACGGCGCCTACGACTACGTGAGCAAGCCGTTCAAGGAGAGCGAGCTGCTCATGCGCGTCCAGCGCGCGCTGGAGAAGCGCCGCCTCCTGGTGGACGTGGGGCTCTTCTCCGACGAGTTCCGCCAGCGCTACAAGCTGGACAACCTGGTTGGCCGCTCGGCGCCGATGCGCGAGCTGCTCACCCGCCTGGTTCGGGTGGCGCCCACCGACGTGACGGTCCTGATCACCGGCGAGAGCGGCACCGGCAAGGAGCTGATCGCCCGCGCCATCCACGTCAACTCGCGGCGCGCCACGCGGCCCTTCGTCCCGGTGAACTGCGCCGCCATCTCCGAGACGCTGCTGGAGTCGGAGCTCTTCGGCCACGTCAAGGGCGCCTTCACCGGCGCCGTCAAGCTGCGGCAGGGCCTGCTCGAGGAGGCGAGCGGCGGCACCTTCTTCTTCGACGAGATCGGCGAGACCACGGCGGCCTTCCAGGCCAAGCTCTTGCGGGTCATCCAGGAGCACGAGATCCGGCGGGTGGGCGACAACGCCTCCATCCGGGTGGACGTGCGGGTGATCGCCGCCACCAACCAGGACCTCAAGCTGGCCATCGCCGAGAAGCGCTTCCGCGAGAACCTCTTCTACCGCCTCAACGTGGTCCCGCTGCAGGCCCCTCCGTTGCGCGAGCGCAAGGAGGACATCCCGCTGCTCGCCCAGCACTTCATCACCCGCTTCAACCAGCGCAACGGGACGCGGCGCATCCTCACCCAGGGTTCGCTACAGAAAATGGCGGCGTACGACTTCCCCGGCAACGTGCGCGAGTTGGAGAACATCGTCGAGCAGGCGGCCGCGCTGGCGCACAGCGACGAGATCGACGGCGACGACGTCTTCATCGAGACCCGCACCGCGCCGCCCACCGACACGCCGCCGGACGGCGTGCGCACGCTCTCGCAGGAAGTCGACGCGGCGGAGCGGCGCGCCATCGAAGCGGCGGTGCAGCGCAACGAGGGCATCCTGGAAAAAGTGGCAAGGGAGCTGAACGTCTCCACCACCACGCTGTGGCGGAAGATGAAGCGGCTGGGCCTGCGCAAGGATTGAGGGCGGGTTACCCTCGATCGGGTGAGCAAGAAGCCGAAGCCGTTCAACAACCCGTTCGGGGGCCTCAAGCTGCCCGAGCGGCCGGCGCCCCCTCCCGATCCGCCAAAGGCTCCCGAGCCTTTGCCCGTCCGGCGGCACGACGAGTTGTCGGAGGAAGAGCTGTGGACGGTGGCGGTGGACGGCACCGAGCCGCTGCGCGATCGCAGCGTCCGGGTGAAGCCGGACCCGCCGGCGCTCTCGGTGGCTCCGGCCCACCTCGATCCCGATCTCGAGGCTTACGACGAGCTGCGCGCCCTGGTGACCGGCGAGGTCCCCTTCGACATCGCCGACACCGACGAGTTCATCGAGGGGCATGCGCGCGGCCTCGACCCGCGCGTGGTGCGCAGGCTGCGGCGGGGAGAGCTGGCGGTGCAGGCACACGTGGATCTGCACGGGCTGCTCAAGGAAGAGGCCAAGACGGAGCTGGAGGCCTTCCTGACCAGGTCGCGGCAGGAGGGGAAGCGCTGCGTGCTGGTGGTGCACGGCCGCGGGCTGCACTCCAAGGATCAGGTCCCTGTGCTGAAGGAGGCGCTGAAGGGCTGGATGCACACCGGCCGTTTCGCGCGGCACGTGCTGGGCTTCGCGACGGCGCGGCCGCACGATGGAGGGGCCGGAGCCGTCTACGTGCTCTTGAAAAGAAGCTAAACCGCGACCGCAGTTCAGCGTGCGAACGTCGCGGCGGCGGATTGGGTCAGGGCAGCGAAGGACCCGGGCTGGATACCGAGCCAGAGGACCAGCAGCGCGCACCCCGCGATGGCCACGCCGGCCGAGACGATGCGGCCCATCGGCGGACCCTCGGTCTTCCCGGCCGGATACATGTACACGTACACGACGACGCGCAGGTAGTAGTAGAGCCCCGCCACGCTGGTGAGCACGCCGAAGATGGCCAGCGGCGCGAGGCCCGCCTCGATGGCCGAGCGGAACACCGTCAGCTTGGCCATGAAACCCGCCGTGGGCGGAATGCCGGCCAGCGAGATCATGAAGAGCGACATCGCGGCAGCGAGGCCCGGATGCCGGTCGGAGAGGCCGGCCCACGACGAGAGATCGTCGCCGGTGCCGCCGGCCAGCAGCCGGCGCTCGATGATCGCCACCACGGCGAAGGCGCCGATGACGGTGGCGGCGTAGGAGGCGAGGTAGAAGAGCAGCCCCTCGGTGGCGCTGGCGCGCGGGCCGCTGCCGGCCATCGAAGCGACGGCCACCAACAGATAGCCGGCGTGGGCGATCGACGAATACGCCAGCATCCGCTTCACGCTGCGCTGCGGGATGGCGAGGAGATTTCCCACCAGCATGGTGAGCACGGCCAGCCACACCACCAGATCGCGCCACCCGTGCGGCCCCAGCGCCGCGGAGGCATCGCCGAATCCGGCCACCAGGATGCGCACCAGCGTGGCGAAGGCCGCCGCCTTCACGCCCGCCGCCATGAACCCGGTCACGGGAGCAGGAGCGCCGTCGTAGACGTCGGGGACCCACATGTGGAACGGCACCGCGGCCACCTTGAAGGAGAAGCCGGCGGCGAGCAGCGCCACCGCGGCATAGAGCAGCGCGGTCGCGGGCGTCGCGCCGCCGCGCAGTGCAGCGGCCACATCGGCGAGCCGGGTGGAGCCGGTGGCGCCGAAGGCGAGCGCCGCGCCGTAGAGGAAGATGGCGGAGGCGAAGCTGCCGAGGATGAAGTACTTGAACGCCGCTTCCGCGGGACGCCTGCCGCGGCGCAGGTACGCGCAGAGGGCGTAGACCGCGAGCGACATCACCTCCAGCGAGATGAAGACCACGATCAGGTCGGTGGCCTGCGCCAGGAGGCACATGCCGGCTGCGGAGAAGAGGGCCAGCGCGTAGAACTCGCCGCGAGTCGCGCGCAGCGACTCCAGGTACGAGAATGCAACCAGGCACGAGAGCAGCAACGTGCCGCAGACCACCGCGGCGATCACGCGCGCGAAGCCGTCGCTCACCGCGGCGCCGGAGAAGAGCGGCACCGCCGGATCGCCCATCTGCGCCAGCGCCGCCCAGAGTCCCGCGGCGGCAAAGGCGGCGGCGGTCCACGCCTGGTATCTGCGGTCCGGCATCGTCTCCGGATCCTGTGGCTTCGCCTCCGCGCCCTGCGGCAGCGCGCGCTGCGCCGATTCCGCAGGCCCTCCGGTGGGGCCCAGCACAGCCGGCTTCACGGCGCGCAGGAAGACCTCGCTGGTGAGCAGGAGCAGAGCTCCCACCGAGAGGATCAGCGCGGGCAACACGCCTGCGAGGTCGTTGGGGTTGAAGTTCATCGCCGCAACTCCGCCTTGCGCGGACCGGGTGCGAGGCGTTCGGCCCGGGTGACCCGCTGCACGAACGCATCCACCGGCTCCTTCATGGCGGTAAGCAGGGGTTGCGGCGCGAAGCCGATGACGACGATGGCGATGAGCAGCGGCGCCACGGTGAACCACTCGCGCACCGTGAGATCCGGCACGCCGTGCGCGGCCGCCTTGCGGGGCGGTCCGAGGAAGACCCGCTGGTACATCCAGAGCATGTACACAGCGCCCAGGATCACGCCGCTGGCTCCGACGATGGCGAGCGGCACCGCGCCGCGCAGCATCCTCGAGGTGAAGGTGCCGATGAGGATGAGGAACTCGCCGACGAACCCGTTGGTGCCGGGCAGGCCGATGGAGGAGAGGGTGACGACGAGGAAGGTGGCGGCGATGGCCGGCGCGGCGGTGGCCAGGCCGCCGTACGCGGCCAGGTCGCGGGTGTGGGTGCGCTCGTAGAGGAGGCCGATGATGAGGAAGAGCGCGCCGGTAGAGATGCCGTGGTTGACCATCTGCAGCACCGCGCCGCTCACCGCTTCCGGCGTCAGCGCGGCGAGGCCCAGCATCACGAAGCCCAGGTGCGCCACCGACGAGTACGCGATCAGCCGCTTCATGTCGGTCTGCGCCATGCACATGAAGGAGCCGTAGACGATGCCCACCACGCCGAGCACCGCGATGGCCGGCGCCCAGTCCAGCGCGGCCTGGGGGAAGAGCGGCATCGCGTAGCGGATGAAACCGAACGTCCCCATCTTCAGCATCACGCCGGCGAGGATGATGGATCCGGCGGCGGGCGCTTCGGTATGGGCGTCGGGCAGCCAGGTGTGCAGGGGCCACACCGGCACCTTGATGGCGAAGGCCAGCGCGAAGGCGAGGAAGAGCCACTTCTGCACCTCCGGCGTCATCCCGCCCGCGTTGAGCAGGTCGGCGTAGTCGAAGCTGCGGTGGCCGGGCGCGCCGGAGTTGCTCCACAGCCAGAAGATGGCGAGGAGCATCAACACCGAGCCGATGAAGGTGAAGAGGAAGAACTTCACCGCGGCGTAGATGCGACGCTCGCTGCCCCACATCCCGATCAAGAGGTACATCGGGATCAGCATCGCCTCCCAGAAGACGTAGAAGAGCACCAGGTCGAGGGCGGCCAGCGTGCCCAGCATGGCGGTCTCGAGGAAGAGCAGCGCGATGCAGTACACCTTGACCCGCTCCTGGATGTACTTCCACGAGCTGAGCACCACGATGGGGCCGAGGAAGGTGGTGAGCATCACCAGCAAGAGCGCCACGCCGTCCAGGCCGATGTGGTAGCTGAAGCCGAGCGTGGGCGCCCACTCGCTGCGCTGCTCGAAGGCGTACTTGCCCGCCACCCCGCGGAAGCCGGTCCAGAGCGGGATGGAGAGGGCGAAGGTGGCGAGGGAGGCGATGAAGGCCACGCCCTTGTGCTGGCCGCCTTCGCCTCGCGGCAAGAGCGCCACCAGCACGGCGCCGAGCAGCGGCAGGAAGATGACCAGGGTGAGCAGGTGGGACTCTATGAAGCTCATCTCAGCCCCTCACCAGGAAGACGTAGAGCAGCGCCGCCACGCCCAGCGCGGTCACCGCCGCGTAGCGCTGCACGTCGCCGTTCTGGAAGCGCCGGCCCATGGCGCCGAACCACGCCACCATGCTGGGAATGCCGTTGACGAAGAGGCCGTCGATGATGGTGGCGTCGACGACGCGCCACAGGCCCTTGGCGAACCGCCACATCGGCCTGACGACCACCGCTCCGTAGACCTCGTCGACGTAGAACTTGTTGGCGAGCGTCCGCCGGAAGCCGGCCATGCGGGCCGTCAGCGCCGCGTCTCCGGCCAGGCCGCGCTTGTAGTAGAGCGCGTACGAGCAGGCCCACCCCGCCCAGCCCACCAGGAGCGCGATGCCGTAGCCGAGATACGGTGCGAACTCCTCCGCACCGCCGCCGCGGGGCCGCGAGAAGAGGCCCTCGGTGAAGTGCTCCCAGGTCCAGCCTTCCAGCCAGGTGCCGTGGACCCACGACGGCGGAAGCCCCAGCAACAGGCCCAGCACGCTGAGGACCGCCAGGATCCAGAGCGGCACGGTCATGATGGCGGGGCTCTCGTGCGGGTGTACGTCGTCGGGGCCGCGATACTCGCCGGAGAAGGTGAGGAAGTAGCAGCGCCACATGTAGAAGCTGGTGAGGAACGCCGCCGCCGACCCGACCACGTAGATCACCGGCCCCAAAAAGCCGAGGTGCACGCCGCTGCCGGGCGTCAGCGTGAGGAAGTTGAAGGCGCGCGTGTGCAGCGCCTGTCCCAGGATCTCGTCCTTGGAGAAGAATCCGGACAAGGGAAGGATTCCGGTGATGGCGACGGTGGCGATGAGGAAGGTCATGCGCGTCGAGGGCATGTACTTGCGCAGGCCGCCCATCCGCTCCATGTCCTGCTCGCCGTGCAGGCCGTGGATCACCGCGCCCGCCCCGAGAAAGAGGCAGGCCTTGAAGAACGCGTGCGTGACCAGGTGCATGGTGCCGGCGAAGAAAGCGCCCACGCCCACGCCGATGAACATGTAGCCGAGCTGCGAGACGGTGGAGTAGGCCAGCACCTTCTTGATGTCGTTCTGCGAGGTGCCGATCAGCGCCGCCCAGATGGCCGTCAGCGCCCCGATCACCGCCACCACCGCCATCACGCCTGGCGCCGCCACGAAGAGATGGCTGAGGCGCGCCACCATGTAGACGCCGGCGGTGACCATGGTGGCGGCGTGGATCAGCGCCGAGACCGGCGTGGGACCCGCCATCGCGTCGGGCAGCCAGATATAGAGCGGCAGCTGCGCGCTCTTGCCGGTGGCGCCGATGAAGAGGCAGAGCGCGGCGAACTGCGGCCAGTCCCAGGCCTGCGTCACTGGAAAACCTGCCGCGCCCAGCTGCGCGAAGCTCAGGCCGCCCACGTGGGCGAAGAGGATGAAGATGCCGATGAGGAAGCCGAAGTCGCCGATGCGGTTGACGATGAAAGCCTTGCGCCCGGCGGA
>DASRTX010000184.1:0-32219 GCA_035655715.1 Myxococcales bacterium
CGGCGATGCTGGCCCAGCGCGACCCGCCGCGGGCAATGCGCACGCCGAGCAGGACCCAGCACGCGCTCCAGAGTACGAGGAGCGCGATCGCCGCCACCGCGCCCGGAAGCGGCGCCAACAGGCGCGCCACCGTCTCGGCGCCCCCCTCCTCCAGCTCGCCTTCGAGGCGATCGACGTTGCCCCGGCGCAGCTCGACCAGGTCGCTGCGGGCATCGTCGTCTCCAGGATCGAGGAAGAGGGCCCGCTCGAAGTGGAGCGCCGCCAGCCCGCGCTTGCCCTGGCGCGCGTACGCCGAGCCGAGGTTCGTCTCCAGCTGCGGAGAGAGCACCCCCTCCGACGCGAGCGCCTCGTAGGAGGCGATGGCGCGGGCCACGTCGCCGGACAGGTAGGCGGCGTTCGCGTCGGCGAAGAGCTGCATCCCCTGCGCGTCCGAGGCGGCGAGCAGCAGCGCCAGAAGCAGCGTCACGCGCGACCCCGATCGAGCTCGCTCAGCACCTGGTCGGCCCGGCCCAGCATGGCCTCGCGGGCGGGCGCGTCGCCGGACCCGGGCGAAAAGCGCATGCGGTCGCAGTCGTCGAGCAGGCGGATCAGCCTGCGCACCGTCTCTTCACCATGGCCGCGCCGCGCGAGCGCCTCCGCCAGCTCTTCGCGGGTGAGCCCGGCGCTGAGGATGCCCTGCTTGTCGGCCAGGTACCCGGTCACGGCGCGGGCGATCTCCGCATAGAACGCGCCGGCATCGCCGCGGGCGAGCAGCGCCTGCGCGCCGCGCAGTCTGCGGGCGGCTGCGGTGCGCGCCAGTTTCACTCGCTGGCGCTCGGGATCGATCATCATCATCCGCCGCAGCCGCGAGACCCCGAGGAGCAAGGCCAGACCGAACGGGGGCGCGCCCAGCGCCGGCCAGAACCAGGGCTCCGACCAGGGCGCCGCGCCGGCAGACGCGGTGGCCAGCCGCAGGCGGATGGGGCGCATTCCGCCCGCGGCGAGGAGGTTCTGCGCCACCGGCTCGGCAGGGGCCTGCCCCTGCGGCGCCGCCACCACCGAAAGGCCCACCGGAGCGGTGCGCAGCGTCCGGTACGCCTTCTGCGCGGGATCGAAGATCTCCATGCTCAGCGCAGGGATCTCCACCGGCCCGGTGCGCTCGGGGACGAGCAGCTGCTCCACCGTCCGCGTCCCGGTCACCTGGCCCTTGTCCACCGTCTCGTGGTCGGAGGTGGTGGGGTCGTAGGCGCGCAGGCCGGCGATGTTGCCCAGCTTGGGGAGCTGCAAGTCGCGCACGTTGCCGCGGCCGCTCGCCACCAGCCGCAAGGTCACCGGCTGGCCGACCGCCACGTTCACCGGCTCGACGGTGGCGGTGAGCGTCCAATCGCCGACGTTCCCCGGGTCGAACCCGGGCGGCCTTCCCGGAGGGAGCGGCTGCACGTCGAGCTGCACGGGCTGCGAGGAGCGCCGCGAGCTGCCGCGGGAGAAGAGCATGCCAAAGCCGGTCACCAGCCCGACCTCCGCCGGCTCGATGGTGGCCTTCCCGGCCCGCAGCGGAAAGAGCGCGCGCCGGCGCAGCAGATAGGCGCTGTATTGCACGCCGTCGATGGTCCGCGGCTCCGCCACCAGCTGCTGTGGCGACTCGATGTCCTCGGTCCAGAACCCGTCCAGCCTGGGCAGCAGAAGCTTGTCGAGGCTGCTGACGTTCACCCGCGAGAGCAGGTACAGCGACCAGGTCACTTGCTGCCCGACGAAGGGGCGATCGTTGTCGACGCTGGCCCGCACCAGCAGATCCCGCTGGCCCGGGTGCACGTCGGCGAAGGGATCGAGCCCGTCGGGCGCGCGATCCTCGGGCGCGCCATCGTCGGTGCCCGCGGAAGGATCGGGCCTGCCCCCGCCGCGCCGGGCCTGCCCTGCCGGCACCACATGGATGCGGATGGGCTGCGTCCGGTACGTCTTCCCCTGGTACTCGACCCGGGCCGGCTCGATGGTCAGGTCTCCCACCCGCCGCGGCGTAAGCGTGACGTTGGTGAGGATGGTGTGCCGGAAGGAGGGCGCGCCGTTGGAGAAGACGAAGCTCATCTGGTCGGACTGGCTCTTGCCCACCACGTCGAAGTCGGCGAAAGGCGGGAGCTCCAGCTGGCCCGGCTCGCCCCTGTCCGCATAGGTGGCGGAGATCTGCAGCCGCAGCGTTCCGTCGAGGGCGACCTCGTCGGCGTCGGCGGAGGCCGACAGCGTAAGCTCGCCCGCGGCGAGCGCGGGAAGCGCAAGCGAGAGCGAAAGGAGGAGGGCGCTACCAGTCCTTCTCGGCGTCACTGCGCTTCCTCTCCTTGGTCTTCTCCCGGGCGAAACGCCAGGGCTGCAGGTTCTTCTCGTCCGCCCGCAGCGCGTCGAGCAGCCGCTCCGCTTCGCTGCGGTCGATGGGCTTCTCCTGGGCCTGCGCCTGCTGCTTCTTTTCGCCGGGCTGCTGTTGCTGCTGCTTCTGATCCGGGTCGGCCGACGGCTGCGGCTGGTCCTTTTGCTGGTCGCCCGCCTGCTTCTGCGGATCCTGCTTCTGCTCTCCGCCCTGGCTCTGGGGGGGCTGCTGCTCCTTGCCCTGCTGCTTCTGCTTGTTTTCCTGTGGCTGCCCGACCTGCTGCTTCTGCTTGCGCTCCTGCGTGCGCAGGAGCAATTCGAGGTTCACCTTCGCGTCGGGATCGGAGGGGTCCAAAGACAGCGCCTTCTCGTACGCCTTCACCGCCTCGTCGGGCTTGCCCATCGCCTCGTTGGCCAGGCCGAGATCGAACGCCGCGCGCGGCTTGAGCGATGCGCCGCCGTGCTCCAGCGCGAAGGCGGATTCCCGCGCCGCCTCCGCCGCGCTCTCCGATCCCAGCTTGAGCAGCGCGTTGGCGCGATCGAAGCGCAGCTCCGGCGAATCGGGCAGGCGCTTGAGCGCGCGATCATAGGCATGCAGCGCGCCTTCGGCGTCGTTTTGCGCGTAGAGCGCGTTGCCCTCGTCCACCTCTCCGTCGGTCTTCTCGTAGAGGCGATGGATGGCGCGCCCCAGCTGCCGCTCCGCGCGGGCCAGCAGGCCGGGCTTCTCGCCCTTCTTCGCCACCACCACCACGCGTTCGGGCGCGGCCAGCAGGAGTACGAGGAGCAGGATCATGCCTGGCTCCGGCGGCGCAGGAAGGAGCCCTCGCCGAACGCCGCCGCCGCGCAGAGCAGCGCGAAGGCCGGCCAGGCCAGCCAGAGGTGTTTGTCGTCGTACTGCACCGAGAGCCGGGACTCCACCTCCCCCTTCTGCAGCTTGTCCAGCTCGGGCAACAACATCAAGACTCCCAGCTCGCCAGAGGTCCCGCGCAGCACCAGGCCGTTGCCCCGCGAGGCCAGCTCGCGCAGGCCGGCCACGTCGGTGCGGGTGAGCACCGTTCGGTTGTCGCGGTCCTTCTTGTAGCCGGTGACGTTGCCGTCCTTGTCCAGCAGGGGAATGGGCTCGCCCGCCTCGTTGCCCACCGGCACCGCGTAGATGCGCACGCCTGCCTCGCCCAGCGCCGCCGCCGCCTGCTGGGCATCGCCCTGCTGGTCTTCTCCGTCGGTGATGAGCAGCACCGCCCGGCCGGCGTTGCCGCGGCCGCCGCCGTCGAGCAGGCGCTTCGACTCGTAGAGGGCGGAGGCGATGGCCGTGCCCTGCTGCGGCATCGCCGCCGGATCGACGGCGCGGAGGAAGAGGCGCGCCGCGGAGTAGTCGGTGGTGAGCGGGCACTGCACGAACGCGTCGCCGGCAAAGACCACCAGCCCGACGCGGTCGCCCTTGAGCCGGTCGAGCAGCGCCAGCACTTCCAGCCGCGCGCGGTCCAGCCGCGAGGGCCGCACGTCGCGGGCGAGCATGCTGGTGGAGGCGTCGAGCGCGACGACCAGGTCGATGCCGGTGCGCTTGACCAGCTCGGTGCGTTCGCCGCACTGGGGACCGGCCGCCGCGGCGAGCAGGAAGAAGAGGCCCAGGCCGAGCAGCGCGCCGTGCGCGATTCCCGGCGCCGCCCCTCCGCCTCGCAGCACTGCGCCCAGGCGGTGTGGCGGGACCAGGGCCGCAACCGTGCGCTGGCGCTGCCAGGCGCGGTAGGCGGCGAAGGCGCCCACCAGCAGCCCCGCGGGCGCGAGCCAGAGGAAGAGCGGCATGAGGATGCGCAGGTGCTGCCCGAGGATGGTGGTCTGGATCCCGGACATCAAGGCGCTCCCGAGAGCCGCGTGCCGCGCAGGGCCACGCCGATCAGGCCGCAGAGCGCGGCGGGCAGGAAGAAGCGCGCGTACCACTCGTCGTAGTGGCCGCTGCCGGTGGCGTCGTAGATCTTGCTCTTCTCCAGGCTGTCCAGCACCGCGTAGAGCCCGCTCTCCAGCGACTCCTTGTCGGTGGCGGGGTAGTAGGCGCCCCCCGTGGTCCGGGCGATCTGCTGGAGCAGCTCGGGGTTCACGTCGATCTCCACCGGCTCGTAGGTGGTGCGCCCGAACAGATCGGTGCCGGTGGGGTAGGGCACGCGCCCGCCCTTGCCGATGAGGATGGTGTAGACCTTGATGCCGAGGTCCTTGGCGATGCCGGCGGCCTGCATCGGCGAGACGTTGCCGGAGTTGTTGTCGCCGTCAGTGATGAGGATGATGACGCGGCTGCGCGCGTCGGACTCGCGCAAGCGATTGACCGCCGTGCCCAGGGCGTTGCCGATGGCGGTGCCGTCGACGATCACGCCGGTGCGCACCTGGTCGAGCAGGTTCTCCAGCACCCTGTAGTCGAGCGTCAGCGGGCACTGCGTGTACGCTTCCCCTGCGAAGACCACCAGGCCGATGCGGTCGTTCTGGCGGCTGGCGATGAAGCTCTTCAGCACCTCGCGGGCCACGGTGATGCGGTCCTTGGGCCGGAAGTCGGCGGCGAGCATCGAGGTGGAGAGATCGAAGGCCACCACGATGTCGATGCCTTCCACCGCCAGATCCTGCCGGCGCGTGGCGCGCAGGCGCGGGTCGGAAAGGCCGATGCTGGTGAGGGCGATGGCGGCGACGAGCAGCCCTCCCGGCAGCCACCAGAGCCGGGCCCAGCGAGAAGGCGGAACCGCCCGGGCCGCGGAGCTCTCGGGCAGCACCAGCCGGGGCAGGCGCCGCCTTCGCACCTCCAGCAGCCAGGCCGCGGCGACGGCGGCCAAGAGGCCGACCAGCGCCCACGGATGCGCGAAGGAGAGGCCCAGCGAGCTCATGCTGCCTTTCCCGGCACCGCCCGCAGCGGCCGCGTGTGGTGGACCACCGACTCGGCGCCCTCGATGGCGCGCAGGCATTCCTCCGCGGTGGGGGCGAGCCGGGCGAACTTGACCAGGTCCTCCCAGTGCACCTCCTCGATCAGCCCCGCAAGGTCCAGCCCGATGAGCCGGCGCCTGCGCAGCTCGGCCAGGTATTCGGCGGAGGTGAGGTCGAGCGCGTTGAACTCGAGGCGCGCGCCCAGGTAGGCGCGCACGATCTCCGAGAGCGCGAAGATGGCGGCGCGCCCTTCGCCGCGGGCCCAGGGAGCATCGGCGCGCAGCGACTGGAGCCGCTGCAGCGCCAGCTCGTCCGGGTAGATCTCCGGCTGCGGCGCGGCGCTGGCGAGCCGCCGCCTCGCTCTCAGGTACCGGAGCATCAGCAAAGCCGCGGCGACCAGGGCAAGCCCGCCCAGGATGAAGGCCCACAGCCAGGAGCGCACGAGGACGTCTGCCGGCGGCTTGGGACCGTGGTGGGAGTGCTCCGGCGAATCCCCGCCTTCCTCCTGCACCAGGCTGCGGAACTTGAGGGGCCGCCCGCGCACCGATACCTGTCGCGCTCCCTCGGGGCCGCTCACCAGCAGCAGCAGATCGGGCAGCCGAGGCTGCAGCGAGCCGTAGTCGGCCAGCGTGAGCTCGAACACCGTGCGGGCGTGGCCGCGCTTCAGCTCCTCGCGGCGCGACCGGGGCTCCGGCGCGCCCGCCGGCACGGCCAGCGGCCGCGGATCGAAGGCGCCCAGGGAGTAGACGTCGCGGGCGTCGTGCTCGACGGAGACGCGCACCGCGAGGTGCTCACCGAGGGTCACCTCCTCCGGCGTCACCTGGACGTCGAGCGCGTCGGGGGACGCCTCGGGAAGCGCGGCCGCGGCCGCGAGCAGGGCGAGCAGCCAGCTCACGAAGACCGCCTCCGCGCGCGGGCGCGGAAGAGCGCCGCCAGGGGCGCCACGTAGTCGTCGCCGGGGCGGACCCGCACCGCGTCGAGCCGGAGCTTGCGGAAGATGCGATCGCGCCGTTCGCCCTTCTCCCGCGCGGTCGTGGCGTAGGCCGCTCGCGATGCCGGGTCGGAGAAGTCCATCAGGACCGTCTCGCCGGTCTCGGCGTCGGCCACCGGCCAGAGCCCGCGCAGCGCCGGGAGGGTCTCCTCGACGGGATCGCTGACCACCACCGGCACCACGTCGTGCCGCCGCGCCAGCACCGCCAGCGACTGCTCGTAGCCTTCGGCGAGAAAATCGCTGACCACGAACACCACCGCCTTGCGCCGCTGCGCGGTGGTGAGGTGCCCCAGGGCCGCCGCGATGTCGGTGCCGCGGCCGCGGGGACGGAAGGCCAGCGCTTCGGTGATCAGCCGCAGCCCGTGCTTCTTGCCCTTGCGCGGCGGCACGTAGCGCTCGATGCGGTCGGTGAAGAGCAACAGGCCGGCGCGGTCGCCGTTCTCCAGCGCGGAGAAGACCAGGAGGGCGGCGATCTCCGCCGAGACCTCCGCCTTGGCCTTCTGCGAAAGCCCCGCGTCCTGGGAGGCGCTGCGGTCCAGCGCGATGAGCGCGGTCAGCTCGCGCTCCTCGGCGAACACCTTGACGAAGGGCTCGCCCATGCGCGCGGTCACGTTCCAGTCGATGGCGCGGATCTCGTCGCCGGGCTGGTAGGGGCGCACTTCCGAGAAGGCCATGCCGCGGCCCTTGAACACCGAGTGGTAGCCGCCGGCGAGCGTGTCCTGCACCGCGCGCCGGGTGGTGATCTCGATGCGCCGGATCTTGCGGATGAGCTCAGCGGGGGCAGCCATCTGCTCTTCAAGGCACTTCGATCTTCTCGAGGATCTTCTGGATGACCTTTTCCGGAGTCAGGTTCTCGGCCTCGGCCTCGTAGGTCAAGGACACGCGATGTCGGAGCACGTCGTAGGCCACCGCCTTCACGTCCTCGGGAGTGACGAAGCCACGGTGCTTGAGGAAGGCGTGCGCCCGGGCCGCCAGGTTCAGGTAGATGGTGGCGCGGGGGGAGGCGCCGTACTCGACGTACCCTGCCATCTCCTTGAGGCCAGCCGCCGGCGCGTCGCGCGTCGCGAAGACCAGGTTGACGATGTATTCCTTCACCTTGGGGTCGATGTAGATCTCGCTGACGACGCGCTGGGCGCGCAGCAGCTGCTCAGGCGTCACCACCGCCGAGAGCTTCGGCAGCTCCTGGCCGGCGACCCGGTCCATGATCAGCAGCTCCTCCTGCCGGGAGGGGTAGCCGACCCGCACCTTGAGCATGAAGCGGTCCACCTGCGCCTCGGGCAGCGGGTAGGTGCCCTCCTGCTCGATGGGGTTCTCGGTGGCCATCACCAAAAACGGCGCTGGCAACGGAAAGGTCTGGTCGCCGATGGTGACCTGTCGCTCCTGCATCGACTCGAGCAGCGCGCTCTGCACCTTGGCGGGCGCGCGGTTGATCTCGTCGGCGAGGATCAGGTTGGCGAAGAGCGGTCCCTTCTTGACGGTGAAGCTCTGCGTCTGGGGCTGGTAGATCTGCGTGCCGACCAGGTCCGCTGGTAGGAGATCTGGGGTGAACTGGATGCGCTTGAAGGAGAGCTGCAGGCAGTCGGCCAGCGTCTTGACGGTGAGCGTCTTGGCCAGCCCCGGCACGCCCTCGAGCAGCACATGGCCGCCCGTGACCAGCCCGATGAGGAGCCGCTCGATCATCTGGCGCTGTCCGACGATCACCTGTCCGGCGTGCGCCAGGAGCTCGTCGACGAAGGCGGACTCCTGCTGGATGCGTTCGTTGAGGAGGCGGATGTCGGTCAGGGGCTGAGCGCTCACGGTCCCTTCCTGAAAGGGGGTCGCAGGCTATCAGAACCGCGAAACCCCGAGAAACTTCCCTACTTGAGGTCGCGCAGCACGTCGCAGGCGCGGACGTCGCCCGCGTCGCACGCCTTCTGCAACAGCTCGCGGCCGCGCTTCGGGTCGGCGCCGCTGCCAACCAAAAGCGCCCCCTGCCCGCCGCAGCCGCGGGGGAGCCCCGCCTCGCACGCGCGCGAAAGGTACAAGGTCGCGCGCAGGGCATCTCCCGAAGATACGTACAGATCCCCCAGGAAGGCGCACCCCACGGGGTCGCCGAGGTCGCAGCCCCGGAGCGCCAGATCCTCGACCTGCGCCGCATCGTTGCCGGGGCGCAGGGCGGAGGCGAGATTCGTGCAGGCGCGCGCGTAACCCTTCTGGCAGGCGCCGCGCAAGAGGCCCTCGGCGCGCGTCGAATCTTGCGGAGCGCCCAGCCCGCGGAAGAAGAGGTCGCCGAGGTGGCCGCAGGCGCGCGTGCGGCCGGCCTTGCACAGCTTCTCCAGCCGCGGGAGCGCCTCCGACGTGTTGGCTTCCACCCCCGCGCCCAGCGCGAGCGCGTGGGCGGCGTCGGCGCAGCCATCCTGGTCCTTTCCCTCGCAAGCCTTGCGGTAGAGCGCGGCGGCGCGGGTCTCGTTGCGGCGCACGCCGATGCCGTCCGTGTAGCGGCTGCCCAGCGCGTCGCAGGCGGCCGCCTTGCCGCCGTTGCACGACTTCTCCAGCGCGGCAGCGTTCGGGCCGGCGGGAGGTGTGGCGGCGAGCAATGCGATGAGCACGATCATGCGTTGGCCTGTCCTCGGTCAGTCCTCGGCGGTCAGCTCGCGCGGGCCGGGCGCCTCGTCGCGCACCTCCGCCGGCACCGAGCCGTCCTCGGGGAAGAAGCGGTCCAGCGCGCGTTTCACGTCCTCTTCGGTGTGCAGCTCGGCCGCCACCCGCCGGAAGGCGAGCCCGCCGCGCCGCCCGCGCGTGTACCAGAGCAGGTGCTTGCGCAGCTCGCGGATGGCCGCCAGCTCGGCGGCGCGGCCGTCCAGATCCTCGTGCAGGTGGCCGCCGTTCTCGCGGTACGCGCGCGGCCGCGGCGCGCCTTCGGGGCGCTGCAGCCGGTAGCGGCCCTGCTTCTCCTCGATGGCCATGCGCACGTGGCGCAGGATGGTGGCGCGCCACTCGGCCAGCGTCACCTCCGGCGGCGTCTCGCCGCGCTCCAGCGCCAAGAGCTCGCGGAAGATCCAGGGATAGCCGCAGGCGCCGCGGGCGATCCGGGCCGCGTCCGCCCCCGTCTCCCGCAGCATCCGGTGTGCCGCCTCGGCAGTGAAGAGATCGCCCGAGCCCCACACCGAGATGCCCACGGCCTGCTTGGTGCGGCGGATCAGGTCCCAGTCCGCCCGGCCGCGGTACATCTGCGCCCGGGTTCGCGGGTGCAGCCCCACGGCGACGGCGCCGCCCTGTTCGCAGGCCTTGGCGATCTCCGGCGCGTTGCGGTGCTCGTCGTCCCAGCCGGCGCGCACCTTCACCGTCACCGGCAGCGGCGCCACGGCTTCCACTACCTTGCGCACCGCGCGCTCGACCAGGACGGGGTCCTTGAGGAGCGCCGCGCCGGCCCCGTGGCAGCAGACCTTCTTCACCGGGCAGCCCATGTTGATGTCCACGGCGTCGATGGGCCCGTACCGCGTCACGGCTACCCGCGCGCCCTCGGCGAGGACGTCTGGGTCATGGCCGAAGACCTGGATGGCGAAGGGGCGCTCGGTCGCCGGCCGCTCGAGGTAGCTGAGCGTCTGGTCGCCGCCGTGGACCAGCCCGTGGCTGCTGATCATCTCGGTATGCGCGATGGAGGCGCCCATCTCGCGGCAGAGCAGCCGGAAGGGCCAGTCGGAAACGCCGGCCAGCGGTGCGAGGAAATATCGGTTGGGCAGCGTGAGCGGGCCCAGCTTGACCGACTGAACCTCGCCGGCCGCCTGTGGGGCGCCTCCGCTGCGCTGGGCACGGGCGGCGAACGGCGCATCCTGGTTGAGGGCTCCTACCGACATCGCGCACGCCTTGTATCGGCGCATGCGGGCCCGGGCAAGGGCCTGTTCGCGCCGGCCCGGCTCTGGTACCAGATCCGGCCCGTGCGCGCCCTCCTCCTCGCCGTCTCCATCGGCGCCGCCTGCGCGGCTCCAAAACCGGCCAACGCTCCCGCTGCTCCCGCGGCTGCCACCGCGGCGCCGCGTCCGCCCGGACCGCCGGATCGCCTCACCCTCGTCTTCTCGGCATCGGTGGCCGGACAGCTGGTGCCCTGCGGCTGCTCTCCCGACCAGAGGGGCGGAATGCCACGCGCGGTGGCGCTGGTCGAGAAGCTGCGCGCGACCGAGCCCAACCTCCTCTTCGTCGACGCGGGCGATCTGCTCTTCGAGTCCGCCTCGCGCCCGCCGGAGCAGATGCTCACGCAGCGGCAGCTCAAGGCGCGCACGCTGGCGCAGGGCGACGCGCTACTGGGCGCGGCGGCCCGCGCGCTGGGCGCCCGCGACCTGGCGCTGGGGGCGCAGTTCGCCGTCGAGACCGCGGAGGGCGTCCCGCTGCTCGACGCGGGCGTCGCGCCGGTGCCGGGCGCGCGCGCCACCGTGCTGGCGTCGGCTGGTCCGGTGAAGGTGGGCCTCTTCGCCGCCGGCTTCGAGCAGGATCCCGCCGCAACCATCGCCGCGCGCGCCAAGGGCCTGCGCGATCAAGGCGCGCAGGTGGTGGTGCTGTTGCTCCATCCCCGCGGCGACAACAGCTTTGCCGCGGCGCAGGGACTGCTCCCCGCCTTGAAGGCCGCGGGAGTGGATCTCGCCGTCCTCGGCCGCCGCGACGATCCGGCGACCGACACCGACCGCAAGGACGCCGGCCTTCCGCCGCTGCTCGCCGTCGAGGGACACGGCCAGAGCCTGCTCCGCGTCGACGTGCACCTGGGCCAGGGCCCGCTCCAGCTTGCGCCCGGGGCGGAGGATCGGAAGGACGAGGTAAAGGCGCTGGAGGTGCGCATCGAGCGCTTCCGCGCCCAGATCCAGCTCTACCCGGAGCGGCGCGCGCAGCTGGAGGCGAAGATCGGCGAGTTGGAGGAACGCAAGCGGACCCTCGCGGCGGCGCCGGTGGAAAAGCCGGCGGCGGGCAGCGCCTGGGCGCAGGCCAGCTTCGTGCCGCTCACGGAGGCGGCCGGCGCCGACGAGCGGGCGCAGAAGCTGGTGTCGGCGTACGACCGCAAGGTCTCCGAGATCAACCTCGAGGAGGCGAAGAAGCAGCCCGAGGCCTGTCCCGCGGCGGCGCGGGGCGAGCCCTCCTACGTGGGGGCCGCGCGCTGCGTGGAATGCCACGAGGAGGCGGTGGCCTTCTGGACGCAGACCAGACACGGGCGCGCCTACGAGACGCTGGTCAAGGTGGAGAAGCAGTTCAGCCTGGATTGCATCCGCTGCCACGTCACGGGCTGGCAGCAGCCCGGCGGCGTCTGCCGCATCGACCGGACCGATGTGGGCGGCCCCGGCGTCGATGGCCACGGGGTAGGCCGGCGCGACGTGCAATGCGAGGATTGCCACGGGCCGGGCAGCGATCACCTCCAGGACGCGACGGGCGGCCACATCCGCAAGGAGGTGCCGAAGAACCTCTGCATGCGCTGCCACGAGGCGGAAAACTCTCCGCATTTCGACGACGCGACCTACCGGCCCTACATCGTCGGTCCCGGCCACGGCCAGCCGCTGGCCAAGGGCGAGAAGCCGCGGCCCAAGCCAGGTGGCCCTCTCCAGCGGCCGTGAGTCCCTGGATGAAGGGGTTGGCCGCTTTCGCGAGTCCCCCGAAATAAAGCTTCGGGGTTGAGTGATTCTGATCCAGAGCGCGCCTGCCATGTCGGGAAACCACCTATTTGCCCCTCCGGTGTGTACTTTGACAGGCTTCGCTCCCGCAGCTAGGAGGGAAGGCTTGCGCTCCGCCATCGCCATCGTCCTGTTTTCTCTCTGCGCCGCCGCGCCTTTGCGCGCGCAGGAACCGCCCTTCGACGGCTTCGACGCCCCGCGGATGGCCGGCGCGGACGGCAAGCAGGACGACTCGGCCGACGACCCCGAGTCGGAAGCCGAGGTGGAGAAGAGCGCCGCCGAGCTAGAGGCGGTGCGCAAGGCGGAGGAAAAGGCCGGCCTGGTCCCACAGGCGCCGGGGACCGCACCGCGCGACAGCATCGCGCTGGGGCTGGATCCGTCCGACCCGCTGGCCCGCGATCTCGCCGCGGCGGTGGGTACCGGCCTCGACGGCGCGCCCCGCGGAGATCCCGCTCCCGCAAGCAGCGTGTCGGTGAAGTTGCCCGAGCTGCTCGGCATCTCGGAAGAGGAGCTGCGCGCCAAGTACGACATCCCCGTCGAGCTGAACGACGCTGTGGTGGCCTACATCCGCTTCTTTCAGACCGACGCGCGCGAGCACTTCAGCAAGTGGCTGTCGCGGAGCACGCGCTACATCCCGATGATGCGGCAGGTCCTGGAGAAGGAAGGCCTGCCGCTGGATCTGGTCTACCTGTCGATGATCGAAAGCGGCTTCTCCGCCTACGCCACCTCCTTCGCGCGCGCGGCCGGGCCCTGGCAGTTCGTGGTGGGGACCTCGCGGCGCTACGGCCTGCTCAGCGACTTCTGGGTGGACGAGCGCCGCGATCCCTACAAGTCCACCATCGCGGCGGCGCGGTACCTTCGCGTGTTGAAGGAGCGCTTCCACGGGAACTGGTACCTGGCCTGGGCGGGCTACAACGCCGGCGAGGGCAAGATCGACCGCGCCATCCGCAACGAGAAGACCACCGACTTCTGGCGCATGATGGGCAAGGGCCGCACGCTGCGCGCGGAGACCAAGCACTACGTCCCCAAGCTGATCGCCGCGGCGCTGATCTCCAAGCACCCGGAGCGCTTCGGCTTCCACGTCGAGTACGAGCAGGCCGCCGAGTACGATCAGGTTGACGTGCCCGACGCCACCGACCTGCACGTGCTGGCGCGCGCCGCCGGCATCTCCTTCGAGCAATTCCACGATTTCAATCCGGAGCTGCGCCGCTTCTGCACCCCGCCGGGGGGTTGGAAGATCAAGCTGCCCAAGGGCACGCGCGATGCCTTCGTGGCCAACTACGAGCAGCTCGACGCCAAGGACCGGCTCAGCTTCACCGAGCACAAGGTGGAGAAGGGCGAGCCCATCGGAAAGATCGCCCGCGCCTATGGCGTGAGCGAGTCCGCCATCCTGCGCACCAACGGGATCAAGAGCTACCGGCAGATCAAGCCGGGGCGGATGCTGGTCATCCCCATGGCCTCGTCGTCCGGCGGGCTTTTGGCGGGCTCGCAGATCGAGGACCGGCATGGCCGCTCGCGGGTGCAGGGACGCGCGGTGGTGGCGGCGGTGGAGTCGGCGAAGCGCCCCTCCGACGCGCTCTACAAGGTGCGCCCCGGCGACACGCTCTGGAGCATCGCCGCCAGGTTCTCCACCACCGTCGACAAGCTGCGCAAGCTCAACGGCCTGAGCGGCCACCGCGCGCGCGCGCTGCAGGCCGGCCAGACCATCGCGGTGCGGGACAGCTGACTACTGCGCGGTCAGGGAGCACTGCTCGCTGACGGCGCTCGCGTTCAGTCCAAGGGCGGGCTGGCCTTGACCTGAGACGTGGCCGCGCTCCAGACCTGCACCGGGCCGGAGCCCAGGTTGACGAGCTGGATCACGTACAGGCCGGGGACGACCACTGGCATCGTCACGCTGGCGGTCCCGTCGGGCAAGGCGTTCACGGTCCCGAGAATGGCGCCGGTGGGATCGATCACCGCGACCTTGTACCGTGCGCCTGCGTTGGCCTCCGCCAGCACCGAAAGCGCCGTGGCGCTGGTGGGCACCGAGAGGTTCTGCACCAGCAGCTGTCCGGCGGCGAGCGGAGTGGTCTTCGTCGTCGTCCTTCCCGGCGCCGTGGCGGGCTCCGACGTCGCGCTGCTTCCCGCGATGCAAAAGCCGTCGACGTAGGCGGCGCCGTTCAGGTTGCGCAGCTCCACCGTGTGCGCACCCTGCCCGGCGATGGCGAACGCCGCCGACGCGCCGAATACCGGATCGTGCATGGAGCCGCTGCCGCCGCGGTAGCTGACCGTCCGCGCGAAGACGCCGTCGAGGTAGACGTCGGCGCTGCCGCCCTTGGTGCTGGTGGCGAACGAGTACCGGAGGGTTCCCGGGCTGGTGCCGAGGTTGAAGCTGAAAGTCAGGCCGTGCTGGCCGCTCTTGGCCTCGAAGAGGTGGAAGCGGCCTCCGGAGCTATCCGCGTCGCTCAGGCTGTGCCAGCCCTTGTCGTATGCGATGTGCGAATCGAAGTCCTCGAAGCAAGCCTGCACCTCGATGAACGATTCGGCGGCGTTGCGGCTGGCGGCGCCGTGGCTGTCGGTGGCGACCAGGCTCGCCCGGTAGTTGCCGGCGTTCTGGTAGGTGTGCGTGACGGTTGGCGTGGACTGGATCAGCCGCGGGCTGCCGTCTCCGAACTCGAAGGCATAGCTGGCTACCGAGTCGCCCGGATCGGGGTCTCGCGTGCCGCTGCCGTCGAGCGTCACCGCCAGCGGCGCCGTCCCCGAGGTGGGCGAGGCGCTCAGGGCCGCCAGGGGCGGACTGTTGGGCGCGCAGGTCGCGTTGTCCCTCACGGTGTAGGTGCCCACGTAGGCGAGCCCGTCGGGCATCTCGTCCACGGTCTGTGCGGCCCCGCCCACGGGCGTGTCCACCGTTTGCAGCACCGCGCTGTTGAAGCCGGCGATGGTGTCACCGGGCCTCAGCCCCAGATCCGCGATCGGCACCACGATCACGATGCTGCCGCGGGTGGCGTCGTAGCTACTGGCCGGATCGGCGGGTTTCGCGGTGCCGCTCTGGACGAAGCGCCCGTCGACGCTGCCGCTGGAGTTCGGCCCGGCAACGTAGGACTGGAAGACCGGCGTTCCCGGCGAGGTGGAGCTGGCGGGGAAGAGCATCCGGGCGCCGTGCACCTTGCCGTCCGGTTCCTTGAAGGAGACGTACCAGGAGGACCCCGGCGGCTGCGGCTGCTGGCCGGGGTCGGTATCGATCTCGAAGCGCAGCTTGACGCTTCCGTCGGCCGCGAACGGCTGCGCCAGCTGCAGCGATTTCAGATCAGTGCCGGGCGTGCCAGTCAGGCTATCGCCGCCCGGGTCCGTCAGGACGGTGAGGCCTGGCGGCTTGCAGGCGTCCTGCGCCACTACCGCGGTGACCGCCAGCGCGACTTCGTTGCTCTGCGGGCCCTCGCCCTGCGCGTTGAGGGCCGAGACCTTGTAGAAGTACTTGGGCACCGACGGATCAGCCGCCGCGTCCTGGTAGGTGGTCTTGGCGCCGACCACCGTGTCGAGCAGCGTCTCCGCGCCCGCGCTGGTGCCGCGGAAGATGCGGTACCCCGTGATGTCCGCCCCACCGTTGTCCGGCGCGTTCCAGGTCAGATCCACCTTGGCCGCGGTGCGCGTTCCCGCGAGATAGGGGGCCTTGGGCGCCACCGGCTCAACCGGATCGAAGGCAGCCAGGAGCGGCCTGCCGCCGATCTGCCGCGCCACGCGTTGGAAGGCCACGAAGTCGTTCTGCGCGCCGCCG
The DNA here is from genome assembly GCA_035655715.1 of Myxococcales bacterium. Classification (GTDB taxonomy): domain Bacteria; phylum Myxococcota; class Myxococcia; order Myxococcales; family 40CM-4-68-19; genus 40CM-4-68-19. The sequence continues at coordinate 15,611 of DASRTX010000184.1, forward strand.
CTCTGGATGCAGGTGTCGGTGACGCAGCCGTCGTCGTAGCCGAAGAGCACCCGGCCGCGGTCGTCCATGGTGATCTCGTTGAAGTCGAGGAGGTTGCGGTTCAGCCTGCTGCCGCCGCCGTTCCAGATCCCTCCGTGTCCCTGCACCGGATCGTTGGGCGTGGCGTTCACCGTCGTCCAGGTCTTGCCGCCGTCATAGGTGGTCGCGATGAAGAGGTACCAGCTCGCGGAGAAGTCGAGCGACTCGTGATCGCCGGAGAGGTTGGTGCCGAGGAAGCCGCAGGCGGCGCGTCCGGCGCTTCCCGCCACCGTTTCGGGGAACACCGCGTTGACCACGCCCACCGCCGCGCCGACGTCCGTGTCGTTCACCCAGGTGGCGCCGTGGTCGTGGCTCGCCGCCACGTGCACGTGGTGCTCGGATCCCTGTCCGTCGACGTAGCACTGGTAGACGGTGTTCTCCGCGTCGATGGCGGCCGAGGGATCGGTGGAGCCTCCGGCGAACGACTGGCTGCCGGGGATGATGTACTGCTGCCAGGTCGTCCCCGCGTCCAGGCTCACCACGCCGCCCTGCTGCGCGCCGCACTGCGGAACTGGCACGTACACCGCGCCGTCCGGGCCCACCTTGACGTGCCCGTGCAGGCCTTCGCAGTCGGTGATGCCGTTGCCTTCGTAGATGAGCACGCCGGGGCCGAAGCTCGCGCCGCCCGTATCGCTGCGTTGGCAGGCGGCCGGGCCGACCACGCTCTGCGAGCAGTAGTACACCGCGTTCGGGTAGGCAGGATTGGGCACGGGGAAGAGCCGCGGGTACGGCCCGGCGCCCACCGTCTCGTGATCGACGCCGCCGTTCGGTGGCGCGGCGGAGGCCTGGATCCAGTTGGCGCCGTCGTCGTCGCTGAAGGCGAACAGCGCCTGGGCGCCGGTGGTCTGCATCGACTCGAAGGTGCGCCCGGTGACCTGGTCGGTGAAGAGGATCGGATCCAGGGTGGTGATGCTGACAATGGAGGGCGAAACGTTGGTCCACCGCGCCGGACCCGCTTCGGGGAGCGGCGGGGTCAACCTCTCCGGAGGCGTGATGCGGAAGGTGTCCACGTCGGAAAGCGTCAGGATGTTGCCGGTGCGCGGATTGAACCCGATGCTGAATTCGCCGGAGCTGCCCTGCGCTGCCGAGCCGTCCGGCGGGAAGAAGTTCTGGTAGCGGGGCACGCCGGGCGCCGTGGGCGTCGCCTGGCCGAAGCCGGTGCTCCCCCCGCCAGGAGGACCCGGCACCAGCGAGACATCGACCTTGACCGTCTCGCCGGTGGGCGTGAAGGGCACCACCTTGACCGTGAAGGTCTGCGTGCCGTTGAAGACGCGCAGCGTGGTGACTTCCGGATTGGCGCCGCTGGCCCCTTGCGTCCGCGCCTGCTGCGATCCATCGGTGCTGGTCACGGTGCCGGAGTAGACGTAGAGGTCGTAGTCCGACTGCCCGCTGCCTGTATCCGTCCAACTCATCCCAAAGCGGATCAGGTCATTGGGATGGTTCGTGGCGTAGTCCGCGGGAAGCGCCACGGTGAGCAGGAAGTCGTCGCACGGTTGCACCGGGTTGGTGCACTCGGGGCCGCTGTCCACCAGCAGCACCGGCGTGGGGTTCGCGAGCGCGAACGGCCCGGCGGTGTAGGAGACGGGCCCGGAGGTATCGGTGAGCGTGCCCGCGGAAGGCGTGGCGGCGCCGGCTGCGCCGGCGACCAGGAGGGCGATACTCGACAGCAGGCGGCCTGACCTTGAAGCGGCAGTTTGCATCGGTTCCTCTTCGGAAGGGCGCCAGCGGCGCAGCTCGGTGGGGCGAGGCGGGCGGAAGTTGCGAATGGGAACGGCGCCAGACGACCCGGCTGAGGGCGAGGATGTTCATTGGTCGTCAAAGGATTTGGTTGGCTCGGATGAGCGCCGCGGGTAATCTCCGCGGATGTTCGCTCTCTGCGCGCTCCTCCTCGCCGCCTCGGCCTCCCCTGAAGACATCAAGTTTGAAGCGCTTGCCCAGCGGTACGTCGAAGATCTCCTGACGCGCGCGCCGGAGACGGCGACGCGGCTGGGCGACCACCGCAGCGACGCGCGGCTCAACGACTACTCCGCGCACGGCGTGCAACAAGAGCTGGCCGCCGCGAAGGCCATGCTGGGCGAGCTGGCGCACCTCGACGTGAAGGCGCTGGGTCCCGAGGACTCCATCGACTTCCGGATCTTGCAAAACCGGCTCGAGTCGCAGGTCTACGCGCTGGAGACGCTGCGCGAGTGGGAGTGGAATCCGCTTCAATACAACGTCGGCGGCGCCATCTACGCGCTGGTCGCGCGCGAGTTCGCGCCGGCGGAGCAGCGGCTGAGATCGGCCATCGGCCGCCTCAAGGGCATCCCCGCGGTGGTGGCCGCGGCGAAGGTGAATCTGAAGAACCCGCCGAGGGTGCACACCGAGACGGCCATCCAGCAGAACAAGGGGACCATCAACCTGATCCGCCACCAGCTGGAGCCGCTGGTGAAGGCGGCGCCGGCGCTGGAGAAGGACTTCCGCGCCGCGCAGTCCACCGCGCTGGCCTCGCTCCAGGATTACCAGCAATGGCTGGAGAAAGACCTCCTGCCGCGATCGACGGGCGACTTCCGCATCGGCGCCGAGAAGTTCCGCAAGAAGCTGCGCTTCGCGCTCAACTCGGACCTGGCGCCCGAGGAGATCCTCCAACGCGCCGAGACCGACCTCCGGTCCACCCAGGGCGCCATGCAGAAGACGGCGCTGGGGCTCTGGCCCAAGCTGTTCCCGGGCAAGGCGCCGCCCGCTGAGGAGCGCGCCCTGATCAAGGCGGTGCTCGACGAGGCGGCCAAGCGCCACCCGGACAACCAGACGGTGATCGCGCGCGCCACCAAGGACCTGGCCGACGCCACCGCTTTCGTGCGCGCCAAGGGGCTGGTCACGCTGGTGGACGAGCCGCTGGAGATCGTGCCGACGCCGGAATTCCAGCGCGGCGTCGCGGTGGCCTCCTGCAGCCCGCCCGGTCCGCTGGAGAAGGGCCAGAAGACTTTCTATTACATCTCTCCCACGCCGACGGACTGGACGCCGCAGCGGGTGGAGTCGTTCTTCCGCGAGTACGACGACGACATGTTGCAAGAGACCACCATCCACGAGGCGATGCCGGGCCACTACCTGCAGCTCGCGCATTCGAACCGCTTCCGCCCGCCCACGCTGGTGCGCAACGTCGCCTTCTCCGGCACCTTCGCGGAAGGCTGGGCCACCTACGCCGAACAGGTGATGGCGGACGCCGGCTACGGCGGCCCGGAGGTGCGCATGCAGCAGCTGAAGATGCGCCTGCGCTTCATCCTCAACGCCATCCTCGACCAGAAGATCCACGCCGGCGCGATGACCGAGAAGGAGGCGGTGGCGCTGATGATGAACGAGGGCTTCCAGGAGGAAGGTGAGGCGGTGGGCAAATGGAAGCGCGCACAGCTCACCTCCGCGCAGCTCTCCACCTATTACATCGGCAACCTCGAGCTGAACGACATCCGCGCCGCCTGGGAGAAGGACCACGGCAAGTATCCGGACTTGCGGGCTCTTCACGACGCGATGCTGGCGCACGGCACAGCGGCGCCGAAGTACGTGCGCGAGCGGCTCGGCCTGTAGGTCCGCCAAGCCCGCTGGCGCAGCGCCGGAAGTATGACGCGCCCCGCCGAAGCTCACATTGCGCCTCGCAGCCCAATCGCGTTCAATGTGCCGCTGTCGCCACAAGATTGCGGTGGGATTGTCCCGCGGCACGACACCACGACGAGGATTCTCCGACGATGCCTTCGCTGGACCCCTTCATCGACATGCTGTTCAAGGAGCGCGGCCAGGAGCTCCTGCTCGAGACCGGGCGCGTGATGATGCTGCGCGATCAGCAGGGTGCGCGCTCCGTCACCAAATCGATTCTCTCCCGCGAGCAGGTGGTCTCGGCCATCCGCCAGTTGGCCCCGGCGTCGATGGAGATCAACGGCAATCCGGTGAGTTTCCGCTACACCTCGGCCGCCGGAGCGGTCGCCATCCGCTACGAGCCAAAGGGGCCGGTCGTGCTGGTGCGCCGCGAGGGCGCTGCCCCGCTGGCCGCCGCGGCGCAGGAGCCAACGCCTGCGCCGGCATCGTCCGAAGCGGAGCCGAAGAGCGACGAACCGGAGCGCCACGAGATCGCGATGCCAGCGTCCCCGGAGGGTGCGCGGGAGGCGATGGATGCGCTCCTGATGAAGATGGTGGCCGAGCGCGCTTCCGACGTGCACCTCTGCTCCAACATGGAGCCATTCTTGCGCATCGACGGCGACATCGTGCCGGTTGCGGGCTTCGGACGGCTCTCGCCGGAGCGCCTGCGGGAGATGCTCTTCAGCATCACGCCGGAGAAGAACCGGGCCCAGTTCGACTCCACCCACGACACCGACTTCGCCCACGAGACCTCGGAGGCCCGCTTCCGCGTCAACCTCTTCGCCGACCGCGAGGGCATGGGCGCGGTGCTCCGGCAGATCCCCACCAGGATCCTCAGCGTCGAGCAGCTTGGACTGTCCAAGCACCTCACCGATCTCTGCCAGCTGCAGAAGGGGCTGGTGCTGGTAACCGGGCCCACCGGGTCGGGCAAGTCCACCACTCTGGCCGCGCTGATCGACCACGTCAACCGGACCCGCGACGACCACATCATCACCGTCGAGGACCCCATCGAGTTCGTGCATCCGCACAAGCGCTGCATCGTCAACCAGCGCGAGATCGGCGTGCACACCGGCAGCTACAAGAGCGCGCTCCGCGCCGCGCTGCGCGAGGACCCGGACATCGTGCTGGTGGGCGAGCTGCGAGATCTGGAGACCATCGCCATCGCGGTGGAGACGGCGGAGACGGGGCATCTCGTCTTCGGCACGCTGCACACCAACACCGCGCCCAGCACCATCGACCGGATCATCGACCAGTTCCCCGCCGACCGGCAGCCGCAGATCCGGATGATGCTGAGCGAGTCGCTCAAGGCGGTGGTGGCGCAGACGCTGTGCAAGAAGATCGGCGGAGGCCGGGGGGCGGCGCTGGAAGTACTGCTCTGCACCTCGGCGGTGTCGAACCTGATCCGCGAGGGCAAGACCTTCCAGATTCCCTCGCTGATGCAGACCGGGCGCGCGCTGGGCATGCAGCAGCTCAACGACGCGCTGCTCGAGCTGGCGAAGAAGAAGCTGATCACGCCCGAGGAGGCCATCTCCAAGGCGGTGGCCAAGACGGAGCTGCGCGCGCTGCTGGAGAAGGCCGGCGTGGAATCGGCGGCCGGGGAAGTTGCCTAGCCAATTCCCCGGGCGAGCACCCGCACGCAGCGGATGGTGATGCCGCCGTCGGGCCGCCGCTCGGGCTCAAAGCCGCGCGCGCGATTCGAGAGCACCAGCGCGCGCACCTCCTGCTTGGGAAGCGCCGGCGTCCCGCGGTCGAACCACTCGTCGAAGTCGAGCAGCAGCTCTTCCTCGAGGAGATTCACGCCCGACAGGCCGGCCGCGGCCAGCGCGTCGGCAAGCCCTCCCGTGGTCAGGTTGGCGACGTGACTGCGGTCGCGGGCGCGCTCGACGTCCTGATGCCAGCGGGCCCTGGCCGGGTCGGGGTCGGTGACGTGATCGCAGACCGCCACCGCTCCGCCCGGGCGCACGCGCGCCGCCACCGCGCGCACGAACCCCACTGGATCCTGGACATGATGGACCACGAACCGCGAGACGGCCGCGTCGAAGGGCCCTCCGCTGGAGTCGAAGACGGAGCCCTGCTCGAAGGAGGCCTGCTCCCCGAACCGCTCGCACCTGGCCTGCGCGCGCCGGACCATCTCGCCGGACAGATCGATGCCGTGCACGCGGTGTCCGGCGGAGAGGAACGCTTCCGCCACCAGCCCGGGCCCGCAGCCCGCATCGAGCAGCCGCGTGCCCGCCGGCAGGCGCGCGAAGGCCACCAGCCGCTGCAGCGCCGCCGCGTCGCCCTGCACCGGCGACTTCTCGAACTGCGCCGCCTGCGCGTCGAAGGCCCGCTGCAGCTCCTGTTCGTGGCGCTCCACGGCTACCTCCGCTTGGCGGCGCCTTCGAGCAGGCGCGCCTCGTCGATCACGGCGCGCTCGTGGCGGCCCCGCATCACCTCGCCGCCCGGATCCCGCGCCACCACCTCGAAGGCGTAGAGCTTGCCGCTGCGCCCGGTGTAGGTGGCCTCCGCCTCGACCCACGCGCCCACCGGCGTGGCGGCGGTGTGCTTCACCTCGACGACGGCGCCGACCGAGAGCTGCCCGGGCCTGCACTCCGCCTTGAGCAGCCGGCCAGCCGCGAGCTCGAGCAGCGCGATGCATCGGGTGGTCGCCAGCACCGCCGGGAAATCGTCGCCGGTGATGGGCTTGAGCGCCGCGGCCGTGTCTGCATCGGTGACGACATAGCGGAACTTGAAGGAGGCGCCGGGCTCCATCACTGCTCCGAGAGCATCAGCTTCAGCTCGCGAATCCTGCGGGTCACTTCCTCGCGCGGCTTGTGCCGGTACGACTCGGGCAAGAGCTCGCGCGAGGTGCACTCGGCGATGGCGACCAGCGTCTGCAGCTCCACCTCCAGCGGATAGCTGGGCGGCATGAAGTCGGCGAAGGTTTCGCGCAGGTCCTGGGCCGTCACCTTGTCGCGCTTGTCGGTCACCGCCCGCAGCTTGGCGCGCACCAGCGCCGCCTCGATGTCCGCGCCGCTCATCCTGGGCAGGTCGGGCGGGAGCAGCGCGGCGATGTCCCCTTCGAAGCCGACCCTGGCCTTCTTCGCCATGATCTTGACCAGCTCGATGCGCTCCTCGTGGGACTCCGGGTAGAAGAGCGCGAGGTGCTCTTCGGCGCGACCTTGCCGCTTCAAGTCCACCGGCAAGAGGTCGGGCCGCGCGGTGAGCAGGAACCAGACCACCTTGCCCCGGTACTCGGTGTTGCCCATGAAGGTGGCGATCTGGCTGAAGACGCGCGCGCTGGTGCCGGAGTCGCCCTGGGCATTGCGGTTGCCCAAAAAGGCATCGGCCTCGTCGACGATCACCGCCACCGGCCACATGGCCTTGAGCAGGTTGAAGATCTTCTCGAGGTTGCCCTCGGTGACGCCCTGCCACTGGGAGCGGAAGTTGAGGAACTTCACGCAGGGGATGCCGATCTCGCCCGCGAAGCAGGTGGCGAGGAAGGTCTTGCCGGTGCCGATGGGACCGGCGATGAGGAAGCCCATCGGCACCACGTCGCGCTTGCCGGTCTGGATGGCCTTGGCGGCCTGGCGCAAGAGCTGCTTCGCCTTGGCGTGGCCCGCCACCATGTCGATGGAGTGCGAGGGCTCGATGAACTCGAGCAGGCCGTGGCATTCGGCCTGGATGATCTCCTTCTTCTTCTCCTTCAGCTTCTCGACCGTCAGCCTGGGGCCGGCGATGGCCTCGGTGAGCACGCGGTCCAGCGCCACCCGCGACATGCCCGCGGTCATCTGCGCCAGCGCCTCGCCGTTGACCTCGGAGATCTCGCTGCGCTTCTTGCTCGACTGGGCGATCTTCCACTCCACGTATTCGTAGCGCTCCTTCTCGGTGGGGAGCGGCAGCTCGATGGCGGCGGCGTAGGGGTTGCGGCCGATGCGCGGGTTCAGCTCGGCCAGGTTCTCGGCGATCAGGCAGACGGAGAAGTCGGCGGTGAGGAACTGCGCGTCCTGCGCCCACTTCACCAGCGTGACCAGGGCGTAGCGGTCCTCGCCGGGCATGTAGCCCAGGTCGCCGGCGGGCGCCACGGTCTCGGCGAAGTCGATGATCACCGCCACGCTCTTGCCGTCGGCGATGCGCACGCGCGCGAACGATTCCAGGAGCGGAAAGGCGCGGGCGGGATCCTTGGGAATCGCCTTGGCGTACTCGGTGCCGAAGAGCGTGTCGTACCCGGCCACCGCGCCCATGAAGTCCTTCTGCATCTCCGGCGTGGCCATGCGGATGCCGGAGGAGCGGTCGTAGAAGGCCACCAGGTCGCGGGTGCCGAACAGCTCGTCGGCGAGGAAAGTGCGCAGCGAGACGAACCGCCGCCCTCCTTTCCCGTCTCCAATGCTCCGCCCTTCAGGCTCCGCCCGGCCGCCGGCGGAGCCGTCGGCCTCCGCTGCCGGCTGCAGGTCTCGGACGGCGCCGTGGAGGATGAAGGTGGAGATGGTCTTGGTGTAGTAGCGCTCGGCCAGGGTGCGCGCCCAGGGCGGAAAAGAGGCGAGCGGGTCGGCGGCGAGCGATCGGGACTTGCGCGGCATGCGTCACTTTCTCTACGGAGGTCAGCTCTCGGTCAAGGCCTTGGCGGGATCGAGGCGCGCGGCGGCGCGAGCCGGGAAGAAGGCGCCGAGGAGGGCGGCCAGGAGCGCCACGCCGATGCCGGCGGCCACGTGGCCGGCGTGGAAATCGAAGAAGGTCTCCGGTTTGAAGGGAAAGTCGGGCAGGCCCCTGCCGGCGAGCCGGTCGAGCAGCAGCGCAGCCGCCCGTGCCAGCAGCACCCCGGCGATGCCGCCGGCCAGGCCGATGGCGGCGGCCTCGGCCAGCACCACCGCCGCCACGTCGGCGCGGGTGGCGCCCACGGCTCGCAGCACGCCGATCTCGCGGGTCCGCTCGCGCACGCTGGCGTAGAAGGCCTGCATGGTGTTCACCGCCGCGAGCCCGGTGATCAGCGCGGCCAAAAGCGAGAGCGCCAGCGTGACCAGCTCGACCGCGGCGCCGATCTGCACCGCATTGCGCCGCTCGCTCTCGTCGAGCTCCAGGCCCATCTTCTTCACCGCCGCCGCCACCTCGGACACGTCGTCCGCGCTCTGCGCGCGCACCAGCACGCTGGAGTAGGAGGCCGCGTCCACTCCGTACTTGCGGTTGATGCGTTGGATGGTCTGCAGCGGCATGGAAACGCCGGCCAGCGTGGCCCGCTCCGAGAAACCGACCAGCTGCATGGCGGTTTCCTGCGCTCCGGGCAAGGTGTTGGCGGCCACCCAGCTCCGTCCCAGCTCCATCGGAATCTGGAAGCCGACCAGCTGGGACTCGGTGAGCGAGGGCAGTCCGCGCTGCGGCGCGAAGACCTTGTTGTACAGCTCCAGGAGCCGCTTGTTGACCACCACCGGGATGGGCTGGCCCTCGCCGCGGTCCTCGAACGGCATGCGCGCGTCCTGGCCCACCAGCTCCGGCATCAGACCCACCGCCACCACCTCCAGCCCCATCCGGATCTCCTTGCCGAAGAAGAGGCCGTTGTAGCGGGTGACCGCCGGGATGCGGAGCTGCATCTTGGGATAGGCGGCCGCCACGCCGCGGACGGCGCGCAGCCTGGCCACGGTGGCGTCGTCCAGCTTCTGCTCGCCGAGGAGGCCGCCCAGGGCGAGCTGAGGCACCACCACCTCCACCTCGCGCGTGCTCACCGGGAAGACCTGGTTGACCACTGCGTTGAGACCGGCGCCGAGCGCGAGGAAGAAGACCAGGCACCCGGTGCCCAGCGCCACGCCGCCCGCGCTCACCGCCAGCGCTCCCAGTTCGCGTACCAGGTTGCTGCGGGCCAGCCGCAGCAGCTTGCGGGTCCTCATTCCGTCTCCATCGCGGCGGCGCCGTCGGTCTGGAGCATCCCCTCGCGCAGGACCAGCACGCGGCTGGCGGCGTGGGAGACGCGCGCCTCGTGGGTGACGATGAGCAGCGTCATCCCTTCGGCGTGGAGCTTGCGGAAGAGGGCGATGACGCCTTCGCCGGTGCGGGCGTCGAGGTTGCCGGTGGGCTCGTCGGCGAGCAGGAGCGGGGGGCGCGGCAGGAGCGCGCGGGCGATGGCCACGCGCTGGCGCTCGCCGCCGGAGAGAGCGGCGGGACGCGCCCGCGCCTTGTCGAGCAGCCCCACCCGGTCCAACGCCTCTCGCGCGCGGCGCTCGGCGTCAGGCACGCCGTCGCCGAAGAAGTCGGGCAGGAGCACGTTCTCCAGCGCGGAGAGCGCGGGCAAGAGGTTGAAGCTCTGGAAGACGAACCCGATCTGTGTGTGGCGGAGCGCCGAGAGCTCGGCGTCGCTGACCGCGCGCAGGTCGCAGCCCAGCACGTGCGCCTCGCCGTCGAATTCGCGGTCCAGCCCGCCGAGCAGGTGGAGCAGGGTGCTCTTGCCGCTCCCGCTCTGGCCCTCCACCGCCACGAACTCCCCCCGCTCCACGATCAGATCGACGCCGCGGAGCAATTCCTGTGCTGGAAGGCCCTGCTCGCGCGGCGGGTAGCGCTTGCTCACGCCGCGCAGGGCGATGGCGGTCACGGCGGCACCAGCACGAGGTCGATGCTGGCGTCCAGCCGATCAGGAAATGCCTCGCCGGCCACTCCGACGCGCAGCGTACGCAGCGGCTCCACCACCTGCGAGACCACCGACCGCGTCACGTACGACTGCGGACCGGTGCCGTAGGCGGCCGCCGGCAGCTCGCGCACCGACGCGGCCAGGCTGCCGAAGTCGATGCGCGCAGCGGCCCCGCCTTGCGCGTAGAGCGCCGCGATCTTTGGATCCGCGGGCCGCGGGGTGCGGCGGAGATCCTCGGGCCGCAGCGGGCCGCCCATCAGGTAGGAGATGGGCTTTCCCTCGACGTCGCGCACCCCGAAGCGCGCGCCTCGCCCGCCGGAGTAGGTGATCTGGAAGTCGTCGCCCTGTCGCGCGACCTTGGCCCCCAGGGCGGGCAGGTCCTTCGCCACCTGCTCCAGCGCGCGCAGCAGGCGAGGCCTGTCCGCCACCTCCGCCAGCGCCACCAGCTGGACGGTGTCGAAGGGGCTCTTGCGGCGCCAATCGAGACCGTAATCCAGCGCGGCCGCGAGGTTCGCGTCGCGGGCCAGCGAGAGCGAAAGGGCCGCGCCCGGCTGCAGCGAGGCGAAGATCTCGACCTCCGCGCCGTGCAGCTGGTCGAGGATCGGGCGCAAGCTGGCGTTGTCGCGCAGGGTCTCCAGCAATCGGGCCGGGGCGATTCCCAGCCGGGCGCGCAGCGGCGCATCGGCCGGAAGCAGCTCGAACACCGACGCGCCGCCACCCGGGAGCGTGGCCTGGGCGCGCTGCGCATCCGCGCCGGCAAGCTCGATCACCACCCGGGCCGCCACGCCCTGCGCGGCCGCTTGCACTGAGAGGGCGACGTCGCCGGGGAGCCGGCGCGTGGTGTAGCGGCTGGGCAGCGCGCTCCCGGGCGGGGCCCAGACGAGAAAGTCCTGCGCTCCCAGCCGCTTGCGCGCCTTCTGCAGCCCGTTTGCCTGCGCGAGGCTCTGCTCGGGCTTCTCCGGCGGCGCAAGCCGCGACAGGGGCGCCGAGCCGCGGCCGATCATGCCGTAACCCCGCACCACGTTCCAGGCGATGCTCGAGTCGCCGCGCTCGAAGGTGTGCGGATCGCTGCCTGGCGAGGCGCCGAGACGCTGCACCATCAGGCGCTGGATCGTCTGCGCGAAGAGGTCGGGCTTGGTCAGCGGCAGCGCCACCACCCACTCCGGTCGGAACTGCGAGTCGAAGACGGCCACGGCGACGCCGCGGTCGGGGTCGAGGCCGGCCGCGAGCTGTCCTTCGCGGGTCAGCGGGTCGAATCCGAGCTGTGCCGCGAGGGCGCGCCGGTAGTCGCCCAACTGCTCTCCGCCCGGCAGCGACGCCACCCGCTCGGTCAGCGCGGCCAGGTGCTGTCCCAGGGCGCCGAGCGGGGCGGTGAGCACGGCCGCTCCGGGCTCTTGCGGGAGCAATTCCTCCGCGGCGCCCGCGCTCCTGCCGCCGCAACGCGAACAGCCCGCGGCCAGGCAGAGGAGCAGGGCGCACCATCGCATGGCGCGCGACTCTCTACCGCCCCCGCCGCGAGCGCACCATGCGCTGGAAGCGCGGGTTCTTGCTCATGGACCACAAGTAGACGCCCTCCAGCGCAGCCACCCCGAGCAGCAGCGGCCCGCTGAAGGGCAGCATGACGGCCCCGACCACGCCGACGCCGAGCCCGACCAGGTTGGACTTCATGAAGAAGGCGTCTTTGACGTAGGAGTCGTCCATGGTGGAGTCGCTCAGCTGCCCTGCTTCACTCCTTCGCGGCTGCCGAGGGTCTTCTGGCCTTCCGGCGCCGAGGACGGCGCTTCCATGCCCATCTCCTGCTTGAACTGCTTGAGCAGCTCGGTGGCGCGGATCTTCTCCGCCTCCTCCTCGATCTTCATCCCCTGCGTGTCGACGTTGCTCATGGCCATGTCCATGCGCGCCTCGTTGACCGCGGTCTGCTCCTGGATCTTCTGCAGCATCTCGTCGTGGGTGGCGTCGATGCCCGCCACCTGGAAGCTCTCCATCGCGTCGGCCACCTTGCTCTGCCACTTGGAGCGGCGCGCGTCGCGCAGGGCCTGCATGGCCTCGCCGGTCTTGCGGTCCTTCTCGCGCATGAAGGCCTGCTTTACCTGCATGGCCTTGTCGAACGCCTGCCGCGCCGCCATCAGCTGCTGCTCGTTCCGGTTCAGCGCCGACTTGGTGTTCTGCAGCTGCGTGGCGTAGGTGGTGGCGATGTCGTCCCGGTTGGCCTGGATGGCGGCCTTCACCTTGGAGGTCAGCTCCACCACGTCGTTCCTGTACTTCTGGTTCTCCTTCTCGAGCAGCGTCACGTTCGCCTTCACCATGGCGATGGACTCGTTCATCTTCGGGACCTGGTCGTTCAGGTCGCGGATGTTCTGCTCGAGGATCAGCTCGGGGTCCTCGGCAGCGGAGATCATCCAGCCGAACATCGAACGGAACGCGCGCTTCATGCGCTGCCACATAGAGGGGGCCTCCAGAAGTTGGCTCCTCAAAGCATAGCTTGAGTATGCTGGCAACTCTCGGATATTTCGCCGCCCGCATGCTCTTCGGCTGTCCCGAACCCACGGAGGCCTTCCCCGACTGGAGGCGCGATTTCGGCCGCGAGGCCCCGCTTTCGCTCGAGATCGGACCGGGGCGGGGAGCGTTCGCTCTCGACCACGCCGCGCGCCACCCGGAGCTGGACCTGGTGGCCATCGAGACGCGGCGGAGCGACTGCGAGCTCATCCGCTCGCGCGCGGCGCGCCGCGGCCTGCAGAACCTGATCGTGCTGCAGGGCGATGCCAGGTTGCTGATCCCGCGGCTGTTCCGGCCAGCATCGCTCGGCGCCCTGCACGTGCAGTTCCCCGACCCCTGGTGGAAGAAGCGCCACCACAAGCGCCGCATGGTGGACGTGGACTTCGCCGTGCAGATGCGGCGGCTGCTCCAGCCCGGCGGGCTGGTGGACTTCCGCACCGACGTGCCGGCCTATGCGCGCGAGGGGGCCCAGACCTGGCTCGACGCCGGCTTCGAGCCGCTGCCCGACGAGGTTCCCGAAATCCTCTCCACCCGCGAGCGCCGTTATGCCGTCACCGGTCAGCCCGTCTTTCGCGCGCGCTTCCGCAACCCCGGCGGCCACGTGGCCCTTCCCGCCGCCGACCGCACCGGCCGGGATTGGCGCGACCTGCGCCGGAAATAGGTAAGCTGCGCGCTCATGATCCTCGCCCTCCTCCTCGCCGTGGACGCGGCCCTGCAGCCCTTCGTCAAGTTCGACGCTCCCGCCCTGGTGCTCGAGCACGCGCGCGTGATCGACGGGACCGGCGCGCCGCCGCGGGACGACCAGACGCTCTTCATCGCCAACGGCAAGCTGGCCTCGCAGGCGGCGGCGGGAGCCCAGCGCATCGATCTGACCGGCCGGACCGTCCTGCCCGGCCTGGTGGGCATGCACGACCACCTCTTCTATCCGGCGGGCGGCGGCGTCTTCCACGAGATGGCCACCAGCTTCCCGCGGCTCTACCTGGCGGCGGGCGTGACCACCATCCGCACCACCGGCAGCATCGAGCCGTACACCGACATCGAGATCAAGCGCGACGTCGATCGCGGCGTGGTGCCGGGGCCGAAGATCTGGATCACCGGCCCCTATCTCGAGGGCGAGATTCCCTGGACGCAGCAGATGCACCGCCTGCACGGCGCCGCCGAGTTCCGCCGCACCGTGGACTACTGGGCGGACCAGGGGGCCACCAGCTTCAAGCTCTACAACTTCCTCAAGCTGGACGAGCTTTCGGCCGCCGTGGATCAGGCCCACAAGCGACGCCTCAAGATCACCGGCCATCTCTGCTCGGTAGGGTTCACCGAGGCGGCGCGGGCCGGCATCGACAACCTGGAGCACGGGCTCTGGGTGGACACCGAGTTCTACTCGAAGAAGAAGCCGGGCGAGTGCGCCGCGCGCGAAGCGCTGGCCGAGACCGCGGAGTTGAGCGCCACCGATCCTCGCCTCGAGGCGCTGACGCAGGAACTGGTCAAGCGGCACGTGGCAGTCACCTCGACCCTCCCTGTGTTCGACGCGTTGGCCGAGGCGGGCTTCCGCCGCGCGCTGAGCCCCGCCGTGCTGGAGGCGCTCTCCACCGACACGCGCGCGCGGCTGCTCTCGAACCACCTGGGCGGCCGCTCGCAGGAGACGGTGGTCAAGATGAACAAGCTGGAGATGGCCTGGGAGCGCGCCTTCGTGAAGGCCGGCGGGACGCTGCTCGCGGGCTGCGACCCCACCGGCAACGGCGCGGTGCTGGCCGGCTACGGCGACCAGCGCGGGGTCGAGTTGCTGGTGGAGGCGGGCTTCACTCCGCTGGAGGCGCTGCGCATCGCCTCCTGGAACGGCGCGCAGTTCCTGGGACAGGAGCAGCGCATCGGCAGCATCGCCCCGGGCAAGGACGCCGATCTGGTGGTGGTGAAGGGCGATCCGTCGAAGGAGATCTCTGACATCGAGAAGGTGGAGGTGGTCTTCAAGGACGGCGTCGGATACGATCCCCAGAAGCTGGTGGACTCGGTGCGCGGGCTGGTGGGGACGCGATGAGGAAGGCACTCTGGCTCGCGGCGCTGACCGCCTGCACCACGCCGGCCCAACCGCCGCCGGGCACCGCCGGACCCGCGGAGGCGGTCCGCGACCTGGCTGCGGCGCTGCAGAAAGGCGACGCCGCCACTGCCTGGTCCCTCCTCTCCACGCGGACGCAGAAGGAAGCGGACGAGCTGGCCGCGAAGGCACGGGCGCAGGCGGGCGACGCGGGTCCGGACTCGGGCAGGGCCATGCTCTTCGGCAGCGCCATCCCGGCGGCTGCTACCCAGACGCGGGTGGTCAGCCAGAGCGGCGACTCGGCCGAGGTGCAGGCGGGCGAGGACGGCGGCGGCCGCGTCTATCGGGTGGTACGCGAAGGCGGGGTGTGGCGCGTCGACCTCGACCTCTCGCGTTGATATCCTTGCGGCAAGGAGGCCTCCATGGCCGATCTTCTGCACCCTGACGAGACGGAGCAGGACGAGGAGCCGGAGACGCCTGTCGAGACCGGCGAGTTCGTAGTGGCCCTCGCCGCCGAGGACCAGCTGGAGGCCGACCTGCTCGTTTCCGCCTGCGAGGAGGCCGGCATCGCGGCCATCGTCCAGTCGCCGCGCAGCGGCCCGGTGGGCACCATCGCCTCGCCGGTGGACGGCCACAACATCCTGGTGCCGCGCAAGGACCTTGACCGCGCGCTGGTCATCCTGGAAGAGCGCAGGGCCGCGCTGCGGGCCGACCCCGAGGGCGCCGCCCGCGCCGCCGAGGAAGAGGAAGCGAAGACCGAGAACCACTGACCGGTTCCGGTCAGATCACCGTTCGAAATTCGGTCGAAATTCGGGGACACAATACGTAATCCGTCCTAACACCTTGCACGTAGGTCAGAATCCGTATCGTGTCCCCGAATTCGGCCCGGCCGAGCCTGGAGCTCGGACTCCTCGGGTTATACCGAACTCGCTGCCAGTGCTTTGGCGGAGGGATGCCAATGAGGATTCCTGTTTCGGCTCATCGAGGCGTCGGGCTGATCGCGGCTCTTTGCGGCGCCTGCGGCGGTAACGGTCCTCCGTACCGCATTTCCGGTCAGGTCGTGCTCGCTACCGACGTCGACGGCGGAACGCAGGTTCTGGTTGCGGCAAACGTCACGCTGCCGCTTGCCGACGGCGGCGCGGAAGACGTTCTCGATGCGGGCGTGGCCTTGAACGGTATTCCCCTCGGTTCCCCAAGCTTCGACCCATCCCTGCCGTCGCGGATGACCTGGACCCATTCGTCGATCTCCGGCGCGGCTCCGTTCGCCCGTCAGACCTTGTCGGTCATTGGATCCGAGGCGGCGGTCAGCTTCAACTGTCCCGCCGGCATCCTCTTCACCTCGCCGGCGCAGGGAGCAACGGTCGATCGCAACTCGCCAATCGACGTTGCGTGGACCCCCGGAGGCTCCCAGCGTTTTGATCAGATCCTGACCATCCAGTCGGTGGAGAGCGGGGTCACTGTTTTCGGGTTCGCTTTGATCTTGCCCGAAGTGACGTCTACCCGGTTCACCGTACCGCCCGAGGCGCCGGCCAATATCCGATTGCGCCTGGATCTTTTGGTCGACGGTGATCCGGCCGCCGACGGACTCTCGTTCTGCGCCTCGCGGCCCGGCCTTCTGCTGGCGGTTCCCTGAGGGCTACCGCGAGGCGGTCTGGAGGCGGGAGACGCGCGCCGAGGCATCCAGCGGCCGGGCCAGGGCGAAGCCCGCCACCTTCCACTTCTTGTACTGCTCCTGCCGGCTGACGAACTGATCGAGCGGCTCGTCCACCACCGCGTGCTCGTCTCCGGTGGAGGCGTGGCGCACCAAGAGG
>DASRTX010000185.1:0-7891 GCA_035655715.1 Myxococcales bacterium
TGCCGGTCTCGGTCAGCGACGCGCAAGGCCGCAGCGCCACCACCTCGATCGCGCTCACCATCACCGCCCCGGTGCCGCGCGTCGCCATCCACGACATCCAGGGCACCGGCGCCTTCTCCCCGCTGGCAGGCCAGTTGGTGCAGACCGAGGGCGTGGTCACGGCGGTGAAGAGCAACGGCTTCTTCATCCAGGCGCAGGACTTCGAGGTGGACGCCGACCCCAACACCTCGGAGGGCATTTTCGCCTTCACCAGCAGCCGGCCTCCCGCGGCCGCCGCGGTCGGCAACCGCGTCAGCGTGCGCGCACGGGTACAGGACTTCATTCCGGCGTCCGATCCCTTCAGCCCTCCGGTGACCGAGCTCGCCAGCTCTCCCATCGTCACGCTGCTCTCCTCCGGCAATCCGCTGCCGGCACCCATCGTCCTGACGGCCGCCGATTTCGATCCGCGCGGCAGCGTCAGCCAGCGTGCGAAGTACGAGGGAATGCGGGTCCACGTCGACACGGTCAATGCCGTGGGGCCGACGGGCGGTGCCATCAGCGAGGCCAACGCGACTTCGACCAGCGACGGGGCCTTCTTTGCCGTGCTCCCCGGCACGCCGCGGCCCTTCCGCGAGCCCGGCATCGAGGCGCCCGCTCCCGCTCCCGCCGGGGTGCCGCAGTTCGACGCAAATCCGGAGCGGCTGCGGGTGGACACCAAGGGACAGGCCGGGTCCACCGTTCTCGACGTCGCTACCGGCGCGGTCGTGTCCAACCTGACAGGCGTCCTGGACTTCCAGTTCCGGTCCTACATGCTGCTGACCGATCCCTCATCGGCGCATGCGGCGACGAACAACGACGCGCACGCCATTCCGGTGCGCGCCGGCGCGGGCGAAGGCGAGCTGGTGGTCGCCTCGTTCAACATGGAGCGCTTCTTCGACACCGTCGACGACAAGGGCGACGGCATCGTGGGGGGGACCAGCGACGTGGTGCTCACCCAGGCCGCGCTCGACAGGCGCCTGGCCAAGGCCTCCCTGGCGATCCGCAACGTGCTGCGCATGCCCGACGTGATCGGCATCGAGGAGATGGAAAACCCGCGGGTGGTGGGACCCGTGGATCTGGAATCCACCACCCCCACGCCGCTCAGCGTCGTCCTCCAGCTTGCCCAGAAGATCGACGACGATGCGCAGGCCGCGGGCCAGCCGGCGCCGCACTACCAGGCGTACCAGACGAGGAGCAACGACATCGGCGGAATCGCCTCTGCCTTCCTGGTCAAGCCGGACCGCATCGACGTGGTCAACGTCTCGGTGGTGGACGACGACGCGAATGGCCACCGGCCCTTCAATTTCACCCAGCCTGACGGAACGCTGGCGCTGCTCAACGACCGCCCGCCGCTGGTGCTGACCGCCAACGTCAAGCCGGTGGGCAAGGAGCTCCCCTTCGGCGTGACCATCATCGTGAACCACCTGCGCTCGCTGAGCGGCATCGAGGACCCGGCCGACGGCGCGCGCATCCGCGCCAAGCGCCTGGCCCAGGCGGAGTTCCTCGCCAGGCTGATCGACTCGTACCAGCTCCTCGGCGAGAAGGTCATCTCGGTCGGCGACTACAACGCCTTCGACGTCAACGACGGCTACGCGGACGTGATCAACACCGTGCGCGGCGGCGCTCCGCACCCCACCGAGGACGTGCAGCCCGAGGCGGCGCAGCTGGTGGCCACGCCGCTCGTCGATCTGGCGCCGGCCGACCCCGCGCAGCACTATTCGTACGTCTTCGACGGCAACGCGCAGGTGCTCGACCACGTCATCGTCAGCCAGAGCCTGACCGTGAACGAGTTTACCTACGCGCGCAACGACGCCGACTTCCCGGAGTCGCTGCGGAGCGACGCGACGCGGCCCGAGCGCATCTCCGATCACGACATGCCGGTGGCGTTCTTCGCCATTCCCCGGGACACCGTGCCGCCGGCGGTGGTTCTCGGCGGCGTCACCGAGGGCGCGCAGTACCTGCTCGGGACCGTGCCCTCTGCCACCTGCACCACCACCGACGACGCCTCCGGAGTGCGCACGCGGGCCACGCTGGTGATCGCCGGCGGCGACGTCAACGGGGTCGGGTCCATCACCGCCACCTGCACGGGCGCGGTGGACAACGTCGGCAACGTCGCGGCCGACGTGTCGGTCCATTACCGCGTCGTGGCCTATGTGTTCGGCGGATTCGGCCCGCCGGTGGGCACGCGCGGCGTGGTGAAGGCGGGCAGCACGCTCCCGCTCAAGTTCCAGATCCTCGACTGGAACGGCAGCCTGGTCACCGATCCGGCGGTGGTTTCGGGCATCGTCTTCGCCCTCGACCCGTCCTGCACCGGCACGTCTTCCGGGCCCTGGCAGCCGGCGGCGGCCACCGGCGGCACCTCCCTGCGCTTCGATGCGGCCGCGGGGGAGTTCATCTTCAATTGGAAGACCACGGGCATCACGCCCGGCTGCAATGCCATCGCGGTCCAGACCGTGGATACGCTGACGCACCAGGCGGCGGTGGTCATCCGCTAGCCGCCGAAATGCCGCACGCGCGGTGAATCACGGCGCGCGTGCGGCAGCAGTGTCTGGCCGGTTCCGGCGCGGCGGGGTACCCGAAACCCGTATTGGACCTAGGCAGCATATCTTTCCTTCACCCCCCGTGTTCTTGCTCCTTTCCGATGACAGCGCGCGGCCATCGCGTGTTCGTGATCGACGACGATCACTCCGTCTGCCGAGGCCTGGCCCGGCTTCTGGACGCGGCTGGTTTCCGCGTCGAGACGTTCGAGTCGGGGGCGGCATTCCTGAGCCGATCGCCGCCGAAGGGAGAGCACTGCCTCGTGGTCGACGTGCGCATGCCCTTCATGACCGGGCCGGAGCTGCTCGACACCCTCCGCGCGCAGGGCCGCGACTCTCCCGTCATCTTCATCACCGCCCACGAGATTGAGCTGATCGAGCACGAGATCGGGCAGACCCCGGTCCTGCACAAACCCATCGAGGGCGACCTGCTGGTGCGGGCCATCGACAACGCCATCGCCAGCCTGGACCGCCGCCCCACTCGACGCGCGCGCGGCGGCCGCCGCTAAATTGCATTGGGGCTTCTACTGATGGCGCAAGAAATGCACGTATATTCCAAGGGTTCAAAGTTGAACCCGGTTGACAAGCGGATGTGCGCGAGCGGACAATCGCCCGCGTACTCGATGGTTGCAGGGCGGGGAAGGTGGCGCATGGAGGGGGCTCGCGAGAGTAGGTACCGCGCAGTACGCGGAGAGCCGGAGCTCGCGGGAGCGCTGCATCAACTCTCCGCCGAGCTGATCCGGGCCGCTCATCAAAATCTGGAGAAGGCCATCCACAACGCGCTCGCCGCAGCCGGCGAGGCGCTCGCCGCCGACCGCGCGCTGGTAGTGACGCCCGATCCGTCCGGGGCCTTCGAGGAGCGGCTGTGGGATCGCCGGATGGTCAACGGTCACGAGTACGTCCATCAGGCTTCGGAGGACGCCGCGGGCTCGGCCGGACAGATCCTGCTTGACCACACGCTGGTCTGCGAACGTCGCCAAGAGCTTCCAAGCAAGGCGGTGCTGGGCGTAAAGCTGTCTGCCCGCACGGTCGCGGCAATCCTGGTTCCGCTGCGAAGCGAAGGGAAGACCGCAGGCCTCTTGGTGGTGGGCTCCCGGACGCCGCGTCCCTGGACGCCGGGCGCCGTCGAGGGCCTGGAGCAACTCGCCCGGATGCTGGCCGCGGCCCTCGATCGCCTGGCCAGCGAGTCGTCCCTGGCCAAGGAGCAGGAGAAGCGCCTGCAGGCGGAAGCCGAGACGCGCCGGCTCCGCGAGCAGCTCGCGCACGGCGGCAGGGTGAGCATGCTGGGCGAGATGGCCGCGTCGCTCGCGCACGAGCTCAACCAGCCGCTGACCGCCATCTACACCAACGCGCAGGCGGCGCACCGGTTCCTGGACCGGAAGCCCCCCGCGACAGGCGACGCCTTGGCCGCGCTGCACGACCTGGGACAGGATTGCCGGCGCGCCGGCGACGTGCTGGGCCGCCTGCGCCAGATGTTCCGGCGCCACGAGACCGAGCGCGTTCCCCTGGCCGTGGGTCCCTTGGTCGAGCACGTGCTCATGCTCCTCCACGAGGATTCGGTGGTCCGCGGCATCCACGTCGTCCTCGACGTCAAGCCGGGGCTGCCGCTGGTGTACGGCGACCGCGTGCAGCTCGAGCAGGTGGTGATGAACCTGCTGGTCAACGCCTTCGACGCCGTCACCGGGATGGCCGATCGGCGCGACGTCACGGTGCGCGCCTCCGCTCGCGGCGGCGACGTGGAAGTGGCGGTGCTCGACACCGGCAGGGGCATCGCCCGGGTGGACATGGAGCGGATCTTCGAGCCGTTCTTCACCCGCAAGCCGCACGGGATGGGGATGGGGCTCGCCATCTGCCGCGCCATCGCCGAGGCGCATGGCGGACGGATTTCGGGGCGCAACCGGACCGAGCGCGGATCGGTCTTCGAGCTCACGCTGCCGACGATCCCGGCGGCCGAATCGGGGGGAGTTCAGCCATGAACGAAGACGTCACCGTGTGTGTGGTCGACGACGACGAGCCGGTGCGCAACGCTCTCTTCCGGTTGCTCAAGTCCGCGGGATACAAGGCCTGCACCTTCGCCTCCGGCCAGGCCCTGCTGGCGGGCCCCTCGCCCTTCAACGGTGCGCCCACCGTGGTGCTCACCGATCTGCGCATGCCGGGCATCGACGGCATCGCGTTGGCCGAGCAGCTTGCCGAGGAGCCGGTGCCCCCATCGATCGTGTTCCTCAGCGCCCACGGGGACGTTCCGGCCACCGTGCGCGCGATGAGGGACGGCGCCGTCGATTTCCTGGAGAAGCCGGTCCGGGAGGACGATCTCTTCGAGGCACTGGAGCGCGCCTCGGCGCGCAGCCGCGAGCAGATCTCCAGGCTGGAGGGGTTGCGCGATCTCCGCGAGAAGTACACCAGGCTCACCCCGCGCGAACGCCAGGTGTTCGCCTTGATCGTCTCCGGCCTGATCAACAAGGAAGTGGCCTGGGAACTGGGAGTCTGCGAGAAGACCATCAAGGTCCACCGCGCCCGGGTGGTGGAAAAGATGGAGGCGCGGTCGCTGCCCGATCTGGTTCGGATGGCAGGGCGGCTGGGGATCACGGTGGAACCGGCCGCCCCGCCGGCGGCGAAGAGCCTGCCCGCATAGGGCTGGCCCATACTCCGCTACGATTCACCAGGCATTTCGAGAGTCCAGGTTGGCCTATCGTCCAACAGCGCGCGCCTGCGCGCGAATGCTACGACACGGGCCTGCAACGCTGCCGTCACCTCGAGTCCGCCTGGGCGATCGGCATCCGGGGAGGAAACAACATGGACGCGGAACGTGCCCGGCTGGAGGAAGCGCGCAATGGAACACCCTGGCGTAGATGGGGCCCTTACCTCTCCGAGCGGCAATGGGGCACGGTGCGCGAGGACTACAGCGAATCGGGCGACGCGTGGAACTACTTCAGCCACGACCACGCCCGCTCGCGGGCCTACCGGTGGGGCGAGGACGGCCTGGCGGGCATCTCCGACGACCAGCAGATCCTCTGCTTCGCGCTGGCGCTGTGGAACGGCAACGATCCCATCCTCAAGGAGAGGCTCTTCGGGCTCACCAACCGCGAGGGCAACCACGGCGAGGACGTGAAGGAGTATTACTTCTATCTCGATTCCACGCCGACCCATTCGTACATGAAGTACCTCTACAAGTACCCGCAGGCGGCGTACCCCTACGACGAGCTGGTGGAGACCAACCGCAAGCGCGGGGCGCGCGACTTCGAGTACGAGCTGCTCGACACCGGCGTGTTCGACCAGAACCGCTATTTCGACGTGTTCGTCGAGTATGCCAAGGGGTCCGCGGACGACGTCCTGGTGCAGATCACGGCCTGCAACCGCGGACCGGAGCCAGCCTCGCTCCACCTCGTGCCCACCCTCTGGTTCCGCAACACCTGGTCGTGGGGCCGCAACGCCGAGCGACCCACGCTCCGGCAGGTCGGCGGCCCGAAGTCCGGCGTGATCGCCGCCTCCAGCGCCGAGCTTGGCGAGCGGTTCCTCCATTGCGAGGGCGCCGCGGAGCTGCTCTTCACCGAGAACGAGACCAATACCCAGCGGCTGGTCGGCGTGCCCAACCGCACCACCTACGTGAAGGACGGGATCAACGATTGCGTCGTCCTCGGCCGCAAGTACGCGGTAAATCCGGAGAGGACGGGAACCAAGGCGGCGGCCCACTACACGGTGACCGCAGGCGCGGGCGAATCGAAGACCGTGCGGCTCCGGCTGTCTGCGGCTTCGCCGCAGGCCCAGGTGGAGAAGATCACCGAGGCGCCGGCGACGCTGGCGATCTCGCCGGGCGCCGGGAAGGACCAGGACCCGTTCCGCGATTTCGACGCCGTGGTGGCCGCGCGCCGGCAGGAGGCGGACGCCTTCTACGCCACGGTCATCCCCAAATCGCTGAACGCCGACGCGACCAACGTGATGCGGCAGGCCATCGCGGGCATGCTCTGGTCGAAGCAGTTCTATTACTACGACCTCGACACCTGGCTCACCGAGCACGGGGCCGATCCCTTCAATCCCCGCCGGCGCGCTCCGCGCAACGAGCATTGGCACCACATGCACAACGCGCACATCATCTCCATGCCCGACAAGTGGGAGTACCCCTGGTACGCGGCCTGGGACCTCGCCTTCCACGTGCTCGCGCTCAGCCTGGCGGACGGGGACTTCGCCAAGAGCCAGCTCGACCTGATGTTGGGCGATCAGTATCTCCACCCCAGCGGCCAGCTCCCCGCCTACGAGTGGAACTTCGGGGACGTGAATCCACCTGTGCACGCCTGGTCCACCATCTTCAGCTACCGGCTCGAGAAGCGGGAGCGGGGAGTCGGGGACATCGAGTGGCTGGAGAAGTCGTTCCACAAGCTGATGCTCAACTTCACCTGGTGGGTGAACCGCAAGGACCGCACCGGCAACAACGCCTTCGAGGGCGGTTTTTTGGGCCTCGACAACATCGGCGTCTTCGACCGCAGCGCGCCCCTTCCCACCGGCGGGTATCTGGAGCAAGCCGACGGCACCGCCTGGATGGCGCTCTTCGCCCAGAACATGCTGGAGATCTCCGCCGAGCTGGCCACGTACCGGCCGGCGTACGTCGAGATGGCGATGAAGTTCGTCCAGCATTTCCTCTGGATCGCCTCGGCGATGACGCGCAGCGGGCAGGACGGGATGTGGGACGAAGAGGACGGGTTCTTCTACGATGTCCTCCGGCTGCCGGACGGCCGCGCGCAGCGGCTCAAGGTCAGGTCGATGGTGGGCCTGCTCCCGCTCTGCGCGGTGACCGAGTTCGACGGACTCCTCTTGAAGAAGAATCCGGAGCTGCAGAAGCGGCTGCGCGACTTCCTCAACGCGCGTCCGGAACTCAGCAAGGCGATCCACGATCCGTCCAAGCCGGGCGTGGCCGGCCGGCGGCTCGCCTCGGTCCTCGACGAGACCAGGCTGCGGCGGGTGCTCGCGGTCATGCTCGACGAGAAGGAGTTCCTCAGCCCGCACGGGATCAGGGCCATCTCGCGCTACCACGACGCGCACCCCTACGTGTTCCGGACCGACGGCGAGCAGTTCAAGGTGAACTACGTGCCGGCCGAATCCGACAACGGCATGTTCGGGGGCAACTCCAACTGGCGCGGGCCCATCTGGATGCCGGTCAACGCGCTCATCGTCCGCGCGCTGCTCCAGTACTTCGCCTACTACGGCGACGAGTTCAAGGTGGAGTGCCCGACCGGCTCTGGACGGCAGATGAACCTCTACCAGGTGGCCGAGGAGATCTCGCGGCGGCTGGCCAGCATCTTCCTGCGCGATTCCGGTGGCCGGCGGCCGGTGTACGGGGGCAC
>DASRTX010000186.1:0-2157 GCA_035655715.1 Myxococcales bacterium
GCACACCGCGAAGGTTCGCCACGGAGTGCAGCTGCCCGGTGTCCTCCGCGATCTGCACACCTTCGTTCGCGGAGCGCAGCGCGTCACGCAGGCGCCCTGCCACGAGCGCCGCCTGGGAGTGCTGCAGCAGGATGTGCGGCAGGCCGCCGATCAGGCCGCGCTCTTGCGCCTCGACGAGCATCCTCTCGGTCTGCGCCGAGGCTTCGTCGGCGTCGCCGATGATCATCAGAAGGAACGCGCTGTGGATGGCTAGGTTTCCTATCGTCATACCCAACCGCTCGGGCCGGATCGCGCGCACCGCGGGCGGAAGCAGCGGACCCTCCGGCTGGCCCAATTGCAGCCGGGCGAGGATCGAACTGGCCTCGAGCATCGGGCGCAATGGGTGGTCGGGCGACAGCGGCAGCGCGTCGATGAGCTTGGCGGCGCGCGCCAATCCCGGTGCCTCGTCGGCGAAGTAGGCCATCCGAACCACCTCGATCAGCATTCGGGCGGCCTCTTCCTTGTCGGAGTCGTAGACCGTCTCTGCGCCTGCGAGCACCATCTCCGAGGCATGCCGCGGAGTGCCACGCTCGAACTCGAGCCGGGCCCGAACCCAGGCCAGCTTCGCCAACGTTCTGGGGTCCTCGGTCATCGCCGACGCCTCCTGCGCCAGGCTGGCGGCGCGGTCCAGCTGCGCGGAGTCGCGGGCACCCATGGCCGCGGCGGCCAGCCGCCGACCACGCAGTATCGGGTCCGCGGTAAGTCGCGCGGACCTTTCGTGCGCCGCCGCACTCGCCGCGTAGCCGCCGCGCCGGTCTGCCCGCAGCGCTGCAGCCTCCATCGCATCTGCCGCCTCGTCATCGAGACCGCCCGCAGCGGCCGCGAGGTGCCATGCTCGCCGGTCGGCGGACTCCGGCAAGGAGTCGGCGAGTGCCCGATGGGCGGTGACGCGATCGGCTGCGGGCGCACGTCCATATACCGCCGAGCGGATCAGCGGGTGCCGGAAGGTGACCACGTCGTCGACGACGTAGACCAGTCGCGCTCGCTCAGCCGATTCAAAGTCGCCGAGCCCCAGCCCTATTCGCCGGACGGCATCCAGCACCACACCTAGTTGACCGGTGTCTTCGGCCGCCGCCACCAAGAGCGCCAGCCGCGTCCTGGCCGGCAGCCGGTCCACCTGTGAACCGAAGGCATCGAGCACCCGACGCGCAGTGGTGGACAGCCCGGTCCCGATGGTGGGTGGCCCGCCGACGGCGGGATCGCCCGAGCGTGCCGCGGCGGCCAACTCGATGAGCGCCAACGGATTTCCACTGGCTTCTTCGATCAATCGGTCACGCAGATCGAGCGTCAAGTCGGCGGCGCGCTCGGCGAGCAGAGCCGCGGCGGCCGCCTGGCTGAGCCCGCTCAGGCCCAGTACGCGAACCCCGCGCAGGTCGGTCATGCTGTCGTCGTCACGTATCGCCAGCAGCAACACCACGCCTTCCGCGCCCAGCCGCCGGCCCGCGAACCTCAGCGCATCCCACGACGCCCGGTCGAGCCATTGCGCATCGTCGATCAGGCACAGCAGCGGTCCATCTCCTGCGACTTCGGACAGCAGGGTCAGCGTGGCCAGCCCCGCCAAAAACCGGTCTACGCCAAGGGCTTCGGCCAATCCGAACGCTGCGCGCAGCGCGGCCGCCTGCGGCGCGGGCAACAAATCCAGCCGGTCGAGGCAGTCATGCAGCAATAGGTGCAGCGCGGCGAACGGCAGTTCGGCCTCGGACTCGACTCCGGTGCAGCGCAGTACCCGAAAGTCCTTCGCATCGGCGGCGACGTGCTCCAGTAACGCGGTCTTCCCGCTGCCTGCCTCGCCCGCAAGCACCAGCATCGAGCTGTGCCCGGCGCGGGCACCCGCGAGTAGTTCGTGGATGTCACCCAGCTCCGCCGCCCGCCCGTGCAGCACACCGCCAAACTTACAGCGGCGATGCTCCACGGAGATGTTCGAAGATCAGCGACGTCTGCGTGCCCGCCACGTCGGCATCGGCATTGAGGTTCTCCACCACGAACGCGCGAAGATCGTCGGTATCGCGCGCGGCGACGTGCAGGATGAAATCGTCGGCGCCCGCCAGGAAATAGACGTCCATCACCTGCGGCCTGGCCCGGATGTGCTGAATGAAGTTGCGGATCTTGCCGCGCGCG
>DASRTX010000187.1:0-5967 GCA_035655715.1 Myxococcales bacterium
CGCACCTGGCCCTGCACCGAGACGATGCACTTGACCAGCATGGTGCCCTGGACCTCGTGCTCCAGCGCCTGGTTCGAGTACACCGGGTCCGGGCCGCCCAGCTTCTGCGGCGGAGTCATGGTGTCGTTGAACTCGACCGGACCGCCAGTGCCGCCGATCTGCCCGCCGATCTGGCCGCCCACCACGCCGCCGACGACGCCACCCACCACGCCGCCTTCCACGCCGCCCTCGACGCCTTCGTCCTCGGCTTCCTCTTCGACCACCGGCTCGGGCGGCTTCTCCTCCACCTTGGGGATCTCCTTCGGCTGGATCACCGTGGTGGGGGGCAGCTGCTTCGGCTTCACGCGGTCGGGCCGCGGCGTCTTGGGCTTGTGACCCGCAGGCGGGGGCGGCGGAGGAGGGGGCGGGGGAGGCGGCGGGCGGAAGGTGACCGCGACCGGCGCCTCGGTCTGCTTGGGCATGTGCGCCCGCGCGTACGCGAAGAGGAAGGCGGCGCCGACCACGGCAGCGTGCAGGATGATCGAGACGCCCATGGACGTGCCCGATCGACGCTTGGTCCGCGGAGCGGTGATGTTGTCGAACATGTGCCCCTTGTGAATCGCGGCAGAAAAGGCGTGGAGACTTAAACAACCGGCTGGGGAAAGTCAACGCCCGGCAGGCCGCTTTCGATCTGCGGCGTGTCCTTTTCACCGCAGAGGAGAAGAGCCAGAAAAACATCGGGGCGGACAGGCATCGCGCCTGTCCGCCCCGGAGACTTTCGGACGATCAGACCCTTAGAAGGTCTGCGTCAGGCGGCCCCAGAAGAACCGGCCCATGAAGTCGTAGGCCGAGGGGTCCGAGGTCGGGGTGAACGCGTTGTACACGGTCGGAGGCGTGTCGTTCAGCGCGTTGTTGAGGCCCACCGCCAGCGTCGTCTTGCCGAAGCCGCTGTTCAAGCCGTACGAGGCATAGAGGTCCGTCTGGAAGTAGGGGTTGACCTTGCGCGCCAGGTTGGCGTGGCCACCCTGCGATCCGTTGCAGAGGCCGGACCCGTCCATCGTGCCACCGGCGTTGCCGCACTCCCAGTAGCTGCCGATGAACCGCTCGCTGACGCCCACGTTCAGGCCGGCGAGGCCGTAGGTGATGCCGCCGTTGGCCTTGAACGCCGGGTACACGCCGCCGTTCACGCCGGCGCCCAGGTCATACACGCCACGGCCCTGGATCACGCTGCCGTCCGCCTGCGTCGCGTTGAAGCGGTGCAGCCAGGTGCCGTCGAAGATGAAGCCGAAGCGGCCCGCGTCGGTCGGCAACGAGTACCGCATCGCCAGGTCCACGCCGTCGGTGAAGTTGCCGCCGACGTTGGCGTTGAGGTTGAAGATCTGCGTGATGCGTTTGGTGCCCGGGTCGCGCTGGATCAGGTCGCAGTACTTCGGCGCCGTGCCGGCCTGGGTCGGGTAGCAGTTCGAGAGGATGACGGACTCGCCGATGCTGGAGAGCGCGTTCTCGATGTTGAAGCTGTAGTAGTCGACGGTGATCGAGAAGCCGCGGATCATGCTCGGCTGGATGACGGTGCCGACCGTGAACACCTTGGCGGTCTCAGGCGTCAGCTTGGGGTTGCCGCCGACGCGCGAGCGCAGCTGGGTCTGGTCGTCCTTGTTGTTGATGTTCGGGCCGCAGTTCTTGCCCAGCGTCGAGTTGGGATCGATGGGCGTGAACTTCCCGCCCACGATGCCCGAGCACGGATCGTTGACGGAGGCGAAGTTGTCCTGCTGCCCGCCGTACAGGTCCCCCACGCCCGGTGCGCGGAACGCCGTCGAGTAGGTGCCGCGGAAGGTGACGTCGTGGATGGGCGACCACCTCATGCCGAACTTGTACGTCCAGTCGGTGCCGAAGGTGGAGTAGTTGAACACGCGCGCGGCGGCCGTCGCTTCGACGTTCTCGGCCAGCGGCATGTTGCTGAGCAGGGGGATGGAGAGCTCGGCATACCCTTCGTTCACGTGGTAGCCGCCCTTGGTGATGAGGCCCTTGTTGCCGGAGGTCTCACCAGCCACCGTGATCGGATCGGGGACGAACGCGCCGTACAGCAGGCGATACTCGTACCCGATGGCCAGGCCCACCGGACGGTCGGCGAAGAGCTGGAACAGCTCGCCCGAGGTGTTGGCCTGCACCGCCGTCATCTGGTTGATGCCGCGATCGACGCCCGTGAAGGTGAGCGGCGTGACCTGGTCCGGGGTGATGCTCCCCTGCGTGGCGGCGCCGGTCTTCAGATCGTAGGCGGCGCCGGTGAACAGGTCGAGCGGAACGCAGCCGGCGATGACGTGTCCTCCGGCGTCGAGGCAGGTGGCCTTGCCGGTGGCATCCACGCCGCTGGGCCCGAGCGCGTTCTGCAGGGGCGTCAGGTACACGTTGCCCTGCTTGGTGCCGGCCTCCTGGGTGCGGCCGAAGTTCAGCGAGATGTCCCAGAACCAGCCGTGCACGGGGCCGAACTCGTCGGGCAGCGTGCCGTCGATTCCGCCGACCACGCGGAAGGTGGTGACGTCCTGGTTGGTGATGCGGTTGCCGAACTCCAGCAGGCGGCGGCGGACCGCGGAGATGTCGCGGCCGAACGGGTTGTAGAAGTTGTCGGCCGAGATGACCACGCCCTCGCCGTCAGTCAAGAGCGGCTCGGCTGCGAGCTTCTGCTCCGACTGCCGGTTCACGAACGACGCCTCGTAGTAGCCGCGCGCGCTGGAGCCGAGGCTGAGATCGCCGATGCTGTACAGCGAGATGCGCTGCGCCGGCGTCACGTTGTAGTTCTGCGGCTGGAAGTTGTACTGGTCGCCCGGGGTCTGGAGGCTCTCGGCGATGCCCGTCCCGCTGTACGGCCGCCAGCTGCCGGCGTTGATGACCTGGCCGGCAGAGTTGGTGACGCTGCCCAGAGGGGTGCAGTCCTTGTGGGTGTCGCCGGGAACGCAGCGGATGAAGGCGCCGGAATCCGGCCCCTGCGGGAAGGCCTTCGCCAGCGTGGTCCAGGCGCTGCTGCCGGTGGTGATCAGGTTGCCCTTGGCGTCGAAGTCGTCGTCGCTGAGGACGATGCGGCCCTGGGGGATGGTGCCGGAGCCGACGCGCACGATGCGGCCGGTCTTGGCGTTGTAGGTCAGCTGGTAGGTCGAGAAGTCGCGGTCGCCGGCCCACACGGTGGACTGCTTGTAGTAACCGGCGCTGAAGACCACGTTGCCCTTGTCGCTGGCCTGGCCGGTGGTGACGTTCAGGTCGTAGGTCTGGCCGTCGCCGTGCTGCGAGACGCCGCCGTAGGCCGAAGCCTCGGTGCCCTTGAAGCCCTTGCGGGTGATGATGTTGACCACGCCCGCGATGGCGTCAGAGCCGTACACCGCCGAGGCGCCGTCCTTGAGGACCTCGATGCGCTCGACGGAGGCGGTGGGGATGGAGTTCAGGTCCACCGACGCGTCGGCGCCGGTGCCGCCCGGAACCATGCGGCGGCCGTTCAAGAGCACCAGCGTACGGGGAGAGCCCAAGCCGCGGAGGCTGATGCGGGTGGCGCCGTCGCCGCCGTTGTTGAACTGGGTGTTGATGGCGTTGCCCTGCTCAGGAAGCGCTTGCAGGAA
The DNA here is from genome assembly GCA_035655715.1 of Myxococcales bacterium. GTDB lineage: Bacteria > Myxococcota > Myxococcia > Myxococcales > 40CM-4-68-19 > 40CM-4-68-19. The sequence goes on from DASRTX010000187.1 coordinate 3,585, forward strand.
GTCGCCGATCGAGACCTTGCCGGACGCCGTCACCTGCTCACGGCTGATGACCGTGACCGGTGCAGGCGTGGTGAGGTCCTTGCGGCGGATGCGCGAGCCGGTGACCACAATCTCCTCGGTGGCCTCCTTCTTGCGGCCCGCGGACGTCCCACCGGCCGCGCCGCTGGCGTTGGCGTCGGTCGGGACGTTCTGGTCGCTTGGGGTGGATGCTGGAGCCGGCTGATTTCCGGTCGCCGGCTGGTCGGTCGTCGTTTGCGCGGCGGCCATTCCGGACGCGGCGAGCGACGCTAGCAGTGCCAGTCTGATGGCCCTGTACTTCGATTGCATGGTCAACTCCTGTGGTGTGAACCAGCTTCTCCGGGGGTGAAGCAGCGTGACCCGCCTCCCACGACCCACCCGCCCGACGGCCATTGAATGCACGGAGTCACGTTGCAGAATGCAGCCAAACTTGCCCTGTATCGTGCCCAACGACGCGGGGAGACTGCCCGATCGTCCAGTGGGCGTCAAGGCGTGCCGGTCGCGAAAAGGGCTCGGACGTGTGCCGTGTCAATTTGCGTACGTGTCCCCACCGCCTGATTTTACAGTAGAATCCCTGACATTCTGCTGCCGCTGGCCGGGAGCGCTCACCGTTTCTCTGCAGCGGCGCTGTAGAGCGAAAGCGGGGTCGGAGCGAGTTGCTTTTTGCACGGCCGCCGGCGCGCAAGCCGGGCTGCCCGGCAGTGTTCGCCAGTCGCCACCGCGCGCGTGAGCTTCGTCACGCGGTAGAAGGGCGCATGCCGGAAGAGTCGCACCATCCAGAGGAGCGCACGTGATCCTGGCTCTCGCTCTCGCTGCCGCGTCGCTGTTTTCCGATCTGCGCTGGAGGGACGTCGGACCCTACCGCGGCGGGCGCACCAAGGCGGCGTCGGGCGTCCCGCAGCGGCCCGGCACCTTCTATCTCGGTGCCGTCAACGGCGGAGTCTTCCGGTCCGACGACTACGGCCGCACCTGGACGCCCATCTTCGACGGACAACCCACCGCGAGCATCGGCGCGCTGGCGGTGGCACCCTCCAACCCGGACGTGATCTACGTGGGCAGCGGCGAGGGCCTGCAGCGGCCCGATCTCTCCACTGGGGACGGCGTCTACAAATCCACCGACGCGGGAAAGACCTGGACCCATCTCGAGGGGCTGCGCGACGGGCAGCAGATCCCGCAGATCGCAGTGGACCCGAAGGATTCGGAGCGGCTCTTCGTGGCCGTGCTTGGCCACCCTTATGGGCCCAACCAGGAGCGCGGGATCTTCCGCTCCCACGACGGGGGCAGGAGCTTCCAGCGCGTGCTCTACAAGGACCCGGACACCGGCGGCGCGGACGTCGTCGTCGATCCCACCGACTCCAGGGTCGTCTATGCGGCCCTCTGGGAGGCGCGGCAGGCGCCGTGGGAGAACGGCGAGTTCTCGGGTCCGGGCAGCGGGCTCTACAAGTCGGTGGACGGCGGCACCACCTGGAAGCAGCTGACGAAAGGCCTGCCCGACTTCGAGCACGACAAGCTGGGTCGCATCGGCATCGGCATCGCTCCCTCGCGCACCTCGCGGCTCTTCGCCACCGTGCAGACCGGGGGCGACGGATTCCTCTACCGATCCGACGACGCCGGCGAGAGTTGGACGCGGATCTGCGACGATCCGCGCATCGCCGAGCGCCCCGACGACTTCGCCGAGGTGAAGGTGGACCCCGCGAACCCCGACCTCGTCTACACCGCCAGCGTGGTGGTGTGGCGCTCCACCGACGGCGGCAAGACCTTCGCCGCCTTCCGCGGCGCGCCCGGCGGCGACGACTACCAGCGCATCTGGATCGACCCGGTGCGGCCCGCCACCATGCTCATCGCCGCCGATCAGGGCGCCATCGTCACGGTCAACGGCGGCGCGAGCTGGAGCAGCTGGTACAACCAGCCCACCGCCCAGATGTTCCACGTCACCGCCGACGACGCGTTCCCCTACCGCCTCTGCGGTGGACAGCAAGAGAGCGGCTCGGCCTGCGTGCTCTCCCGCGGGCCCGATGGCGCCATCACCTTCCGCGACTGGCATCCCGCGGCGGTGGAGGAGTACGGCTACGCGGCGCCCGATCCGCTGGATCCCGACGTCGTCTACGGCGGCAAGATCTCGCGGTGGGATCGACGCACCGGCCAGGCGCAGGACGTCACGCCGGTGCCGCTGCGAACGCCGGGCTACCGCGTGGTCCGTACGCAGCCCGTGGTGTTCTCGCCCACCGATCCGCGCACCCTCTACTTCGCCTCCAACACGGTGTGGAAGACGCGCGACGGCGGGCGGACGTGGAAGCAGATCAGTCCGGACCTGACGCGCGCCACCTGGGAGGTGCCAGCCAACGTGGGCAAGTACCGCGGGTCG
>DASRTX010000188.1:0-4152 GCA_035655715.1 Myxococcales bacterium
CTTGCAACGGCGACTCCGCGCGCCGCCTGGGCAACGAGTACCTCTTCCAGGCGCTGGCCGCGCAGAACGTCGAGACGCTCAACCGCTACGGCGTGAAGAAGATCGTCACGCAGTGCCCGCACTGCTTCAACACGCTGGGCAACGAGTACCCGCAGTTCGGCGGCCACTTCAAGGTGCTGCACCATTCGGAGGTGATCGCCCAGCTGGTGGCCGACGGCCGGCTCAAGCCCGGCGAGGCGCAGCTGGAGGCGCCGGTCACCTACCACGACAGCTGCTACCTGGCGCGCCACAACGGCATCAGCGAGGCGCCGCGGCAGGCGCTGGTCTCGCTGGGCATCAAGGTGCGCGAGATGGAGCGGAACCGCACCGAGACTTTCTGTTGCGGCGCCGGCGGCGGGCGCATGTGGCTGGAGGAGACCATCGGCCAGCGCATCAACCAGAACCGCGTCGACGAGGCGGCCAAGACGCTGGAGGGCCGCGGCACCATCGCCACCAGCTGCCCCTTCTGCCTCACCATGATCAAGGACGGCATCGGCGAGACCGGCCGCGCCGAGCAGCTGGAGGCCAAGGACATCGCCGAGTTGGTCGCGCAGTCGCTCCCTTGAGCGCGGTGGTCACAGTCCGCGAGTTCGCGCTCGCCGATCTGGACGCCGCCGGCCGGTTCTGCGAGGCGGCGCGCACGCTCGACCCGGCGGTGGAGCCGTTCGCTCAGCGGCTGGGGCTCATCGCCACCGGCGAGCGGGCACCGCTCGACCTCTGGCGCGTCGCCACCGACGAAGGGGGAGAGGTGCGGGGGATCGCGTTCGCGGCGCTGCGCGAATCGAGCGACCGGCCGGTGCACGATCTCTACTGCGCGGTGCACCCGGCGCTGCGCCGGCAAGGCATGGGTCGCGCGCTCTGCGAGCCCGCGCTGGCGACGCAGGCCACGCTGCGGGTGCGTGTGCGCGACGACGCCGGACCGGGTCTCGCCTTCCTGCGCGCGCTGGGGTTTCGCGAGACCTCGGCGCAGCTCTCGCTGCAGCGGCAAGGCGTGGGGCTCGAGCAGCCGCCCATGCCCGCGCTGCGCATCCGCTCCGCTGCCGCCAGGGACGCGAAGGTCCTGCAGCGGCTCTCCAACGAAGCGTGGGCTGGCGCGCCGGATGCGTTCCTCTCGCGGCCGGACGAGATCGCACAGCTGTTCGCGGAAGAGGGTCGTCTGGTCCTCCTGGCCGAGTCGGAAGGGCGGCCCATGGGCTATCTCTCCGCGGTGCCTCTCGGTCGAACGCTGGGGATTGAAGAGGTCGCCGTCCTCCCCGAGTTTCGCCGCATGGGGATCGGGCGGGCACTTCTGGTGCATGCATTCCGCGGCGCGAGCGCCGCGGTGCTGTCGGTCAGCGAGTCCAACCAGCCTGCGCGCGCTCTCTACCGCTCGCTGGGCTTCCGGCAGGTGGCGCGCAGGCTCGTCTTCGAGCGCACGCTCAGGTAGCCCGCGCCGGCGGCGACGAGGTCTTGGGGCGCGCCACGCGCACCATCCGCACGCGGCGGTCGTCGCGCTGCACCACCGTCAGCTCCAGCCCGCCGATGTAGAAGCGGTCGCCGGCCTGGGGGATGGCGCCGGCGGCCGCGTTCAGCAGCCCGCCCAGCGTCTCGAAATCGCCCTGCTCCGGAAGCTGGGCCCCCAGCGCCTGGTTGAGGTCGCCGACCCGGATCTCGGCGCGCACCAGCGCCGTGCCGTCCGGTCCGAACTGGGGCTTGGGTCCCTCGGTGTCGTGCTCGTCGCGGATCTCGCCGACGATCTCCTCGAGGATGTCCTCGAGCGTGACGATGCCCTCCAGCCCGCCGTACTCGTCCACCACCAGCGCGATCAGCGATCGCTTTTGCTGCATCTCGCGCAGCACTTCGCTCACCGGCTTGGTCCAGGGCACGAAGAGCGCGGGCCGCACCAGGTCTTGCAGGACGATCAGCTCCGGATGCGCCAGGAGCGGGATCACGTCCTTGGCGTGGAGCACGCCCTTGATGCGGTCGAGATCGCCGTCGTAGACCGGCATGCGGGTGTGGCCTTCCTCAGCGAGCAGCTCGATGACTTGCTGCGGTCCCGCGTCGATGGGAACGCCCACCACGCGGGTGCGCGGCACCATCACCTCCTTGGCGGTGCGCTCGGCGAAGGAGAAGAGGCCGTGGACCAGCTCCGCGGTGGGAGCTCCAGTGGCCCCGCCGCGCGCCTCGCCGCTCAAGATGCGCTCGATCTCCTGCAAGGGCGGGGGCGGCGGCGTGTAGCGGGCGGTGGCGCCTCGCCGCACCAAGAGGGCGTCGAAGAAACGCAGCATCCCGCGCACCGGAACAGTGAGCAGCAGGCACACCAGGCGCGCTGGTCCTGCCAGCGCGAGGCCCCAGGAGAGCGGGCTGGCCGCTGCCAGCGAGCGCGGGGCGAGGTCGATGACCAGCGCCACGACTCCTGCCAACAGGCCGGCGAGCAGCTGCAGCGTGCTGCGCGAGTTGGAGTGGACGCCAGCGCGGAAGAGCACGTCGCCCACCACGATGGCGCAAGCCACCGCCGCGAAGGCGAGCAGTGCCGAGGAGGTCCCGCGCAGCGAGGCGGCGGTGGGCTCGGGATCCTGTTTCAGCCGCAAGAGCCAGCGCGCCCGCACGGGGTGCTTGGGCAGCTGCGAGCGGATCTCGTCCTCGCCCAGCGCGAGCACGGCGGCCTCCGCGGCCTGCAGCAACGCGCGGCCCGCCAGGGCGCCCCCGGCCGCCAGAAGCTCGAGCATCGACGGATCGTAGTCTGCCGGCCGCAGCGCGCAAGAGCGGCGCGCTTGAAACGCCGGCCGGGCGGCATTAGGGTGCGCGCCTCCGGAGGCGCATCGCCGATGAAAGCTCGCGTCGTGGTCACGCTCAAGAAGTCGGTGCTCGATCCGCAAGGGCAGGCGGTAGGCCGCGCGCTGGGCGCGCTTGGGTTCGGCGAGGTGAAGGACGTGCGCCTCGGCAAGATCATCGAGCTGGACCTGGACACCGCGGATGCCGCCGAGGCGCAGAAGCGCGTCCGCGACATGTGCGAGAAGCTGCTCGCCAACACGGTGATCGAGGAGTACCGGGTCGAGGAGATCCGCTGATGCTCTTCGCCGTGGTCGTCTTTCCCGGCAGCAACTGCGACCATGACGTCTACCACGTGGCCAAGCACGTGCTCGGCCACGCCGCCCGCTACGTCTGGCACAAGGACCGCGACCTGCGCGGCGCCGACGTGGTGGTGCTGCCGGGTGGGTTCTCCTACGGCGACTACCTGCGCACCGGCGCCATCGCGCGCTTCTCGCCCATCATGGAGGAGATCCGCAAGTTCGCGCAGAAGGGCGGCCACGTGGTGGGGTTCTGCAACGGCTTCCAGATCCTGCTCGAATCGGGGCTGCTTCCCGGAGCCATGCGCCGCAACGATTCGCTCAAGTACGTCTGCCGCGACGTGCACCTCAAGGTGGAGAACGCGATGACGCCCTGGACGCGCAAATACGCCAAGGGCGAGGTGATCCGCATCCCCATCGGCCACGGCGAAGGCAACTACTACATCGACGCCGAGGGGCTGAAGCGCCTCGAGGGCGAGGGCCAGGTGGCGTTCCGCTACACCGACTCCGCCGGCGTCCGCGGCATCTCCGGGATGAACCCCAACGGGTCCCTGGCGGACATCGCCGGCGTCACCAACGCCCGCGGCAACGTGCTGGGGATGATGCCGCACCCGGAGCGCCTTGCCGAAGGCGTCCTCGGCGGCGAAGACGGCCGCCGCCTCTTCGAGGGCATCGCCGAAGCCGTCGCCTGAGTTTCGGGGACACCATACGTAACTCGACGTATGGTGTCCCCGAATTAGCTGCGCGACTTGCGCTTGGCGTGGACGCGCGGGGCGATCCACTCCTTGCGTTGGTGCAGGCCGTCGGCCGCCTCGGGCAGCGCGTTGATGGCGCGCCGCAGTTGCCCGTGGGCCATCACCACGTCGGTGTCCTGCTGGAGGAAGGGCGCATACTTCTCCCAGAACGACGAGCCGCCCGCCCGGGTGAGGCGGTCGATCTCCTGGCGAACGCCGGCCACCGTGCCCGGCGGCAGGATCTCCTGCGCGAGCAGCGAGTCCAGATCCACGATCAGCTCGCTCATCGGATGCAGCCAGGCGAAGTAGGGGTCCTCGGTGAGCAGCCG
>DASRTX010000189.1:0-5517 GCA_035655715.1 Myxococcales bacterium
CCCCAGCCCCTCCGTGGCCCCCATCTCCCGGGCGCGAGTCCAGGCGGTGCGGACGATGTCCGCCCGCGGCTCTGCGTCGCTCCCATAGGCGCCGAAGCGGAAGGCGCTCCAGAGGCCCGCCGCAGTCAGCTTCAGCTCCGCGCCGCGGGCGAGGTTTCCCGTGCAGAGGCCCAGCAGCACATCGGACCGGCGCCGCAGCCGCAGCAGCAATTCCGGCACGCCGGGCTGTGCCTCATAGGCGCGCGCCCCGCACTCCGCCGCCAGCGCCTCCACGTACCGCTCCAGCACCGCATCGATCTCGCTCTCCGCTACGCCACGCATGCGCTCCTCGATGGGCAGGGCCTGGTCTCCCTCCGCCGCCAGCACGATGCGCGCGATGCCCCGATCGGTCATGCCGTCGAGCCGCATCTTGCGCAGCTCGGCTACGGCCTGGGGCCGCGCATGCAGAGCGTGGCCCAGCGCCCGGGTGCCGCCGCCGCCGCTCCGGGTCAGCGTCCCGTCGAGGTCGAAGAGCAGCGCCTTCATACGCCGGCGACCACCAGCTCGGCGAAGCGGATGGTGGGCGCGGCGGTAGAGGAGCGGAACTCCAGATCGTCGCCCACCGCGTCGATGCCGCGCAGCATCTCGATCAGGTTTCCGCTCACGGTCATTTCCTGCACCGGGTACGCGAGCTCGCCGTTCTCGATCCAGATGCCGTTGGCGCCGCGCGAATAGTCGCCGGTGACCACGTCGGCGCCGCGGCCCAGCATGGCGGTGACGTAGAGGCCATTGCGGACTTCCTTGATGATCTCCGCCGGCTTCCTGGTCCCAGCCTCCAGGAAGAAGTTGCTGGTGCCGATGGAGGGCAGGCTCGACCAGCCGCGCGCCGCGCTGCCGGTGCTCTTCGCCTTCGTCTTGCGCGCCGTGGTGGCGTCGTAGAGGAAACTCTTCAGCACGCCGCGCTCCACCACCGCGTTACGTTGCGAGCGCACTCCTTCGCCGTCGAAGGGCCGGGTCGCGATGCCATGGGGCAGGGTGGCGTCGTCCACCAGCGTCACCGACTCCGGCGCGATGCGCTTGCCCAGGTGTGCGCCCAGGAAGCTCGACTTCTTGTGCACCAACAGGCCGTTCACCGCCGGCGACAAACCGGCGATGAACCCCGCCGCCATCTGCGGGTCGAACACGACCGGGACTTTCTGCGTCTTCGGCTTGCGCGCCCCAAGCATCCTCGCCGCCTTGCGCGCGGCGATGCGGCCCACCTGCTCGGGCGGCTGCAGCTGCGAGAGCTTCCGGCGCGTATCGCTCCACGAGGCGGTCTGAAGCTGGCCGTCCGCCTCGGCCACGGGCGCGCAGTAGATGTACGCGTAGGAAGCGCGCGACTCGCCCGAGGCGCCGCGGCTGGAGGCGATGGCCGAGTCGGCCAGGAACTCGCCTGCGCCGGTGGAGTCGAACTTGCGCACGCGCGGATCCTCGGCACGCGCCGCCCGCTCCGCCTCGCGCGCCGCCCGCAGCTTCCAATCCGGCGGCATCGATTCGATGGCAGGATCGTACTCGCCCTCCGGCCCGCTCCCCAGCTGCGCGCCGCGCGGCAGGCCGTTGGCCTCGTCCTTCGCCGCGCCCTTGGCGAGGGCCAGCGCCTTCGCAGCCAGCTCGCGCAGCCCGTCCTTGCCCAGATCGGTCCCGTAGGCGAAGCCCAGCCTCCCGCCGCTGATCACGCGCAGGCCGATGCCTTTGGACGACGCCTGCTGCAGCTCTTCCACCTCGCCGTCGCGCACTTTCACCGATGCGTCGCGCGTTCGCTCCGCGTACGCCTCCGCCTCCGCGGCGCCGGCCTTGCGCGCCAGCGCCACCAGCTGCTCGCAGGTCGAGAGCAAGGTCATGCGCCGGTGCCCCCAACCGTCAGGTTGTCGATGCGCACGGTGGGCAGCCCCACGCCCACCGGCACGCTCTGTCCGTCCTTCCCACACGTCCCGAGGCCCGGGTCGTGCGAGGCGTCGCTGCCCACGGCGCTGACGTTCTTGAGCGCCTCCGGCCCCACGCCGATGAGCATGGCGCCCTTCACGGGTCTAGTGATTTCGCCTTGCTCGATCAGATAGGCCTCGCTGATCTCGAAGACGAAGTTGCCGTTGGTGATGTCCACCTGGCCGCCCCCGAACTGCCGGCAGTAGAGACCCTTCTGCACGCCGCCCACGATCTCTTCCGCCGTCTGGTCGCCCGGCGCCAGATAGGTGTTGGTCATGCGCGGCAGCGGCGCGTGGCGGAAGCTCTGCCGGCGTCCGGAGCCGGTGCTGCGCTGCCCGGTGAGCTTCGCGTTCAGGTGATCATAGAGATAGCCCTTGAGCACGCCGTTCTCGATCAGCACCTTGCGTTCGCCTGGGTTGCCTTCGTCGTCCACGTTGATGGAGCCGCGCCCGCCCGCCACCGTGCCGTCGTCGATCACCGTCACCAGCTCGCTGGCCACCTTCTGCCCCAGCTTGCCGGCGAAGAGCGAGGTGCCCTTGCGGATGAAGTCGGCCTCCAGTCCGTGGCCCACCGCCTCGTGCAGGAGGATGCCGCTCCAGCCCGGCGCCAGCACCACCGTCTGCGGGCCCGCGGGCGCCGGCACCGCGCCCAGCGTGGCCACCGCCTGCCGCGCCGCCTCGCGGCCCACCTGGTCCGGCGAGAAGTCCTCGAAGAAGCGGAAGTCCACCCGCCCACCGCCGCCGTAGAAGCCGGTGCGGCGCTCGCCCTTCCTGCCGAAGGCCACGCACTGCACGCTCAGGCGACAGAGGTCCTGCCGATCCTCGGCGAGGTGCCCCAGCGTATTCGCCACCAGGATCTCGCGCGTCTGATCGGCGTACGCGCCGGTCACCTGCTTGATGCGCTTGTCGTACGCGCGCGCCGCCGCGTCGGCCTGCTGGAGCAGCTCGATCTTGCGCGCCACCTCCACCTCCGCCAGCGGGGTGCGGACCTGGTAGTAGGTGGGCAGCGGCGTGCGCGACATGTTCACCGGGCCGGGCTCGCGGTGGCCGTCGGCGATCAACGCGGCGGTCTGCGCGGTGCGCAGGAGCGCCGGCTCGTCCAGGTCGTCGGAGTAGGCATAGCCCACCTGGGCGCCGCGGATGGCGCGCACACCCACGCCGGTCACCGAGCCCGACTGCGCGCTCTTGATGCTCCCTTCGTCCAGCATCGCCGCGGTGGTGGTGTTGCGCTCGACATAGACCTCGGCGAACTCCGCCCCGCGCGACATGGCGGCGGAGAGCAGGCGCTCCACCAGCGGCAGGGGCAACAGCGCCCGCGGCCGCGCCGCATCCTTGCTTTTCCTCGGCATCGGGCCGCATGGATAACGCATGCGGCTCTTCTTTGCATTGCCGCTGCCGACGGACGTGAAGGAGCGGCTCCAGCCCACCCTGGACGCCGCGCGGCGCGCGGCCGGCGAGAGCGTGGGGTTCACTCGGCTGGAGCAGATCCACTTCACGCTGGCGTTCCTGGGCGAGCAACCCTCGCCGGACAAGGCGCTCGCCGCCGGCGAGGTGCTGCGTGATCAGGACGCCTTCGAGTTGGCGATCGGCGGCGCCGGAGCGTTTCCAAACACGGCGCGGCCGCGCGTGCTCTGGCTGGGCGTGACGGAAGGGGCGGCGCAGTTGATGGTGGCGGCCGACCGCTTGCGCCGTGCCCTGCGCGACAGCGGCTTCATGCCGGAGGAACGCCCGTTCCGGCCGCACTTGACCGTGGGTCGCGTGCGGCCTCGCGGCGAGAAGACGGCGCGGCAGGCGCTCGCGGCCATCGCGCCCGGCGAGTTGGCTCGCTGCACCGTGCGGCACGCCTGCCTCATGCAGAGCGTGCTGGGGAAGAGCGGCGCGACACATACCTTGGTCCGAGCTTACGAATTCCGCTGACGCATCGGCTTGCCATCGGCGCCGGGCGGCCTAGAATCCCCTTGGCTCGGAGGTGAGTCATGCGACCTCTGTTCGTCCTCGCCGGTCTGTTGGCTGCCTGCGGAAGCGGGATGGGTTCCAGCGACGGCTCCATGCTCGATTACTCGCCTCCCATCCCCACAGGGTCGTTCGCCGAGACGGCTCGCCACGTCGTCCCGGACAACCCGATGGGGGTCTCCGGCATCCACAACGGACGCCGCCAGGTGATCCAGGACGCCGCCACCTGGGCGTCGATCTGGCACGAGATGACCGCCGAGCAGTTTCCCAAGCCTGAGCTGCCCGCGGTCGACTTCGCCACCGAGACGGTGCTGGTCGCCGCCATGGGCGACTGCATGAGCAACGGCTTCACCATCGGAGTGGACGGAGTGTTCGCCGCCCCTGACGGCAGCGTGACGGCGGGGGTGAGCAGCGTCTCGCCGGATCCGATGTGCATGATGATGATGGGCCAGGTCATGACGCAGCCCCTGGACGCGGTGGCCATCCCCAAAGCATCCGCCGTCAGCTTCGCGGAGCGCATGGGGATGTCGATGTGCACCAACAACATGGGGATGTAGCCTCCCGGGCTTTGACAGCGCGCGCGTCGCTCTCTACTTTCCGCCGCGTGTCCCTTGCCGACGACATCGCGCGCGCCGAGTTGGATTCGCTCCGCGCCCGCGGCCTGTTGCGCGCGCTCGAGCCGCTGCGCACGCCGCCCGGCGCCGAGATCGAGCTGCGGCCCGGGGAGCGCCTGATCAATTTCAGCTCCAACGACTACCTGGGACTCGCCGGAGACGCGCGCGTCGCGCAGGCGCTGGCGGAAGGCGCGCGGCGCTGGGGAGCGGGAGCGGGAGCGAGCCGGCTGGTGTGCGGCGACTTCCTGCCCCAGCACGAGTTGGAGCGCGCGCTGGCGGAATTCGAGGGCACCGAGGCGGCGGTGCTCTTCAACAGCGGCTACGCGGCGAACTGCGGCTTGTTGCAAGCCTTGGCGGGACCGGAAGACCTGATCGTCTCCGACGCCCTGAATCACGCCTCGCTGATCGACGGCTGCAGGCTCTCCAAGGCTCGCATTGCCGTGGCTTCGCACGCCGATCCGGGCTCGGTGGACCGCCAGCTCGCGCAGCACCGCGCGCGCCGCAAGCTGGTGGTCACCGATGCAATCTTCTCCATGGACGGCGATCGCGCGCCTTTGCGCGAGCTCGCCGCCGTCTGCGCGCGGCACGAGGCGCTGCTGGTGGTTGACGAAGCGCACGCCACCGGCGTGATCGGCCCCCACGGCGCCGGGCTCTGCGCGGAGGAAGGCGTCACGCCCGACCTGCGCATGTGCACGCTCTCCAAGGCGCTGGGCGTGGCCGGCGCGTACGTGGCTGCTTCCCGCGCCGTCTGCGAGCTGCTGGTGAACCGCGCGCGGCCGCTGGTGTTCTCGACGGCGCTTCCGCCCGCGTTGGCCTGCGCGGCGCTGGCCGCGCTGGAGATCGCCCACGGCGCCGAGGGCGACGGGCGGCGCGCGCGGCTCTTCCGCAACATCCGCCGGTTTGCCGCCGGCCTGGGCACACGCGCGGATTCCCCCATCTTCCCGGTGATCCTCGGTGACCCCGACCGCGCCCTGCGCGCCGCCGACCGGCTGCGGCAGCTGGGCATCCTC
>DASRTX010000190.1:0-2837 GCA_035655715.1 Myxococcales bacterium
AGCCAGCTCAAGAACCGCGCCATGGCGATGAAGATGCTTCGCGCCAAGCTCTACGAGCTGGAGCTGGAGAAGCAGCGCAGCGCGCGCGACGCCCAGCGCAAGTCGAACGTGGGCACCGGCGACCGCAGCGAGAAGATCCGCACCTACAACTTCCCGCAGGATCGGCTCACCGACCACCGCATCGGGCTCACCCGCCACAACCTCCCGGCGGTGATGGCGGGGGACATCGACGACGTGATCATGGCTTGCCGCACGTACTTCCAGGCGGAGGCGCTGCGGCAGCAGCAGGGCCAGGCATGACCGCGCGAACCATCGAGGAGCTGCTCCAGCGCACCGCCGAGCGTCTCGCGGCGCCCGAGCTGCTCAGCGAGGACCCCTATCAGGAGTCGCGGGAGCTGGTGGCCCACGCGCTGGGCATCGTGCCGGCCCAGCTGCGCGCCCACGCCCACGAGGCGCTGCGGCCCGAGGTGCACGGCGAGTTCATGCGGCTCTTCGCGCGGCGGCTCAACGCCGAGCCCACCGGGTACCTGGTGGGCGCGGTGGAGCTGATGGGCCTGCGCTTCAAGGTGGACCGCCGCGGCTTCATCCCCAGGCTCGATCTGCCTGTGTTGATCAACGCCGGCCTCGAGCGGCTCCCACCGGAAACCTCCGGCTTCGCCCTCGACCTGGCCTGCGGCATCGGCGCCGCGGGCATCTGTGTGGCCCACGCCCGTCCCCACCTCCGCGTGGATCTGGCCGACGTGTCCGCCGAGGCCATCGAGCTGGCGCGCGAGAACGCCGACCGCCTGATCCCCGGTCGCGCCCACTGCTATGCGGGCGATCTCTACCAACCGCTTCCACGCGGACGGAAATATTCCATCGTCACCGCCAATCCGCCCTGGGTGCCCGACGGCACCGAGCTACCGGAGGAGGTGATCAACCACGAGCCGGTGGTGAGCTTCTTCGGCGGCCCTGACGGACTGGACGTCGTCCGCCGCATCGTGCGCGAGCTGCCAGGTTGGCTGGCGCCGCGGGGTGTGTACGCACAGGAGTGTGATCCCTCGCAGGTGGAGAAGCTGATCGGCCTGCTGACGTCCGCGGGCTTGCGCGAACCCAGGGCCCACGCGGACAAGGAAGGCGTGCGGCGCGTCGTCTCCGCCCAGAGAGCCGGATGAGCGAGACCTGGACGGTGCGCTCTGTGCTGAAATGGGCGCGCGAGTGGCTGCAGAAGAAGGGCGCCGAAGCTCCCCGGCTGGACGCGGAGTTGCTGCTCGCCCACGCCCTGGGCTGCGACCGGGTCCGCCTCTACATCGACACCGACAAGCCGCTCACCGCCGAAGAGCTGGGGCGCTTCAAGCCGCTCATCCAGCGCCGCGGCGCGCGCGAGCCGGTCGCCTACATCCTGGGCGTGAAGGAGTTCTACGGACGTCCATTCGAGGTGGAGAAGGGGGTGTTCATCCCCCGCCCCGAGACCGAGCTCCTGGTGCGCATGGTGCTCTCGCACCTGGACAGGGACGCGAAGGCCCGCGCGCTCGACCTCTGCTCGGGCTCCGGGGCGGTAGGAGTGACCATCGCCGCCGAGCGTCCCAACGTGCAGGTGGATCTGGTGGAGCTCTCGCCCGAGGCGGCGACCGTGGCCGAGCGGAACGTGCGCAGGCACGCCGAGGGGCGCGTGCGCGTCTTCACCGGCGATCTCTTTGCGGCGCTGCCGGAGCGCTGCGGCTACGATGTGATCGCGGCGAATCCGCCCTATGTGCCCAGCGTGCATGGCCGACAGCTTGCCCCCGAAATCCTCGACCACGAGCCGCACCTCGCCCTCTTTGGCGGCGAGGACGGCCTCGCCGTGATCCGCCGCATCGTCGCGGCGCTCGGTGGATGGCTGCTGCCCGGCGGTCTGTTCGCGACCGAGATCGATCCTCCCCAGTCGGACGCGGTGGCGACGATGCTGGAGGAGGCGGGACTTCACCACATCCGGGTGGAGCGGGACCTGTCCGGGCTGCACCGGCATGTGACGGCAAGAGGAGCGTAGATGGACGCCATCGAGATCACCGGAGGGAAGCCGCTGCGCGGCGAGGTGCAGGTCTCCGGCTCGAAGAACGCCACATTGCCGCAGATCGCCGCCGCGCTCTTGGCCGAAGGCCCGTCGGTCTTCCGGGGCGTCCCCGACCTTGCCGACATCCGTACGCTCGGACACTTGCTCGACAACATGGGCGCCGAGACGTACCGCGAGGGGAACACCTTCCACGTCGATGCCGCCGGCGTATCGCATCCGGGGGCGCCCTACGACCTGGTCAAGACCATGCGCGCCAGCGTCCTGGTGCTGGGGCCGCTGGTGGCGCGCTTCGGCCGCGCCAAGGTCTCGCTGCCGGGGGGCTGCGCCATCGGCGCGCGGCCCATCGATCAGCACCTCAAGGGCCTTGCCGCGCTGGGAGCCCAGATCGAGCTGAAGCACGGCTACGTGGTGGCCACGGCGAAAAAACTACGTGGCGCCACCATCCTCTTCGACCTGCCGACGGTGACCGGGACGGAGAATCTGATGATGGCCGCCACCCTGGCCGAGGGCCAGACCGTGCTGGAGAACTGCGCGCGCGAGCCGGAAGTGGTGGCGCTGGCCGACGCGCTCAATGGCATGGGGGCGCGCGTGCAGGGCGCCGGCAGCAGCGTCATCGTCGTCGACGGAGTGTCCAGCTTGCGGCCGCTCAACATCCAGGTCATTCCCGACCGCATCGAGGCCGGCACGCTGCTGATGGCCGCGATGATCACGGGCGGCGACGTGCTGGTCCGCGGGGCGCGGGCCGGGGACCTGGAGGCGGCCCTGGCCAAGATGCGGGAGGCCGGCGCGACGATCGAACAACAGG
>DASRTX010000191.1:0-2740 GCA_035655715.1 Myxococcales bacterium
TTGGTCACCGGCTCGCACCGCATCCATCACGTCCTCTACCGCAGGCCCCATGGCACGCAGTGGGAACGCATCCCGCTGGAGCAGGCCATGGAGATGGTGGCCCAGCGGGTCAAGAACACGCGCGACAGCACCTGGGAGGACAAGGATCCCAAGGGCCACCACGTGCAGCGAACGCTGGGCATCGCCCACCTGGGCGGCGCCACGCTGGACAACGAGGAGAACTACCTCCTCAAGAAGCTCTACACGGCGCTCGGGATCGTGCAGGTGGAGAACCAGGCCAGGATCTGACACAGCTCCACGGTGCCCGGTCTGGGCATCTCTTTTGGTCGGGGTGGGGCGACCACCTTCCAGCAAGACCTCCAGCACGCCGACGTGATCGTCATCCAGGGCTCCAACATGGCCGAGTGCCACCCGGTGGGCTTCCAGTGGGTGATGGAGGCCAAGGCGCGCGGCGCGAAGATCATCCACGTCGATCCGCGCTTCACCCGCACCAGCGCGATGGCCGATCTGCACGTGCCACTGCGCGCTGGAACGGACATCGCCTTCCTAGGCGGGATCGTCCACTACATCCTGGAGAACGACCGCGCCTTCCGCGAGTACGTGGTGCCCTACACCAACGCGGCCATGGTCGTGTCCGACGACTTCCGCGACACCGAGGACCTGGACGGCTTCTTCAGCGGGTGGGACGCGGAGCAGGGCGAGTACGACCAGGAGATGTGGAGGTACGAGGGGAGCGAGGAGATTCCCGCTGCCGGCCACAAGGAGATGGTCCCACAGGAGGCAGCGTCGAAGGTGCGCGGGCGCGACATCACCTACGTCCGCCGCGACGAGACGCTGCAAGACCCGCGCTGCGTGTACCAGATCCTCAAGCGGCACTACGCGCGCTACACGCCCGCGGCGGTGGAGGAGATCTGCGGCGTTCCGCGCGACACGTTCGAGAAGGTCTGCGAGCTGCTCTGCGACAACTCCGGGCCGGAGCGCACCGGCGCCTTCTGCTACGCGGTGGGCTGGACGCAGCACACCGTGGGCGTGAAGTACATCCGCAGCGCTTCCATCATCCAGCTGCTGCTCGGCAACATCGGGCGCCCGGGCGGCGGGATCATGGCGCTGCGCGGGCACGCCAGCATCCAGGGCTCCACCGACATCCCCACGCTCTTCAACCTGCTGCCGGGCTACGTGCCGATGCCGCACGGCAACCACGACAAGCTCGACGAGTACCTCAAGATCAACACGTCGGGCGCGGGCTTCTGGTCTGAGTTCCCCGCCTACTTCGTCTCCCTGATGAAGGCGTGGTTCGGCGACGCCGCCACCGAAGACTCCGACTGGGGGTTCCACTGGCTGCCGGCGGTGACCGGCGACCATTCGCACATGACCACGGTGGCGGACATGGCCCAGGGCAAGGTGCGCGGCTATTTCGTCATGGGCGAGAACCCTGCGGTCGGCTCGAGCAACGGCGCCTATCAGCGCGAGGGCCTGCGCAAGCTGGACTGGTTGGTGGTGCGCGATTTCCAGCTCACCGAGACCGCGGAGTTCTGGCGTACGGCGCCCGAGGTGGTGGAAGGCGAAGTGCGCCCGGAGGAGATCGGCACCGAGGTCTTCTTCTTCCCGGCGGCGGCGCACACCGAGAAGGACGGCTCGTACACCAACACGCAGCGCATGCTGCAATGGCATCACAAGTGCGTGGAGCCGCCCGGCGACTGTCGCAGCGAGTTGCAGTTCACGTACGAGCTAGGGAAGCGGCTCAAGCAGCTCTACGCGCGTTCCGCGCTGGAGCGCGACCGCCCCATCCACGCCGTGACCTGGGACTATCCCGAGCTGAAACCCGGTGAACCCGACGCCGAGGCGGTGGTCGCCGAGATCAACGGCAAGGATCTGCTCAGCGGCAAGCCCTTGAAGAAATACCTGCAGCTGCGGCACGACGGGAGCACCGCCTGCGGCTGCTGGATTTATGTCGGCGTCTACGAAGGCGGCAAGAACATGTCTGCCCGCCGCAAGCCGGCGCGCGAGCAGCACTGGGTGGCGCCCGAGTGGGGTTGGGCGTGGCCCGACAACCGGAGGCTCCTCTACAACCGCGCCTCCGCGCGGCCCGACGGCAAGCCGTGGAGCGAGCGGAAGAAGTACGTCTGGTGGGACGCCGAGAAGCAGAAGTGGACCGGCTACGACCAGCCCGACTTCATCCTCGATCGCCCGCCGGACTACCGGCCCATCCTGGGCGCCTCCGGGCTCCACGCCATCTCCGGCACCGATCCTTTCATCATGCAGGTGGACGGCCGTGGCTGGCTGTACGCGCCGGCCGGCCTGCTCGACGGCCCGTTGCCCACGCACTACGAACCCGAGGAGTCGGTGGCGCAGAACCTGCTCTACAAGCAGAGCTGCAACCCGCGCCGGCTGGAGTGGCACGTCAGCGGCAACCCCTACCACCGCGCCTTCGCCGATCCGCGCTTTCCCTTCGTGCTCACCACTTACCGCCTGACCGAGCACCACACCGCGGGCGGCATGACGCGCTGGCTGTCGTGGCTGTCCGAGCTGATGCCGGAGATGTTCTGCGAGGTCTCGCCCGAGCTGGCGCGCGAGCGCGGGCTGGTTCACGGCGGCTGGGCCACCGTCTCCACCGCGCGCGGCAACATCGAATGCCGCGTGCTGGTCACGCGCCGGCTGCGGCCGCTGCGCATCCGCGGTCGCATCGTCCATCAGATCGGCTTGCCCTACCACTGGGGATACACCGGCCGTGTCCGGGGCG
>DASRTX010000192.1:0-3150 GCA_035655715.1 Myxococcales bacterium
GCTACCCCAGCTGCTCGAGCGCGGAGGTCAGCTCCGAGAGCGTGTGCGTGTTGCCCTGCTTGCGCGCGAGAGCCTGGCCCGCGGTGAACGCCTCGCGCGCGTCGCCGGCGCGGTTCAGCGTCTGCAGGATCATGCCGAGCATGAGGTAGGTCGCGAGATAGTCCGGAGCGCGCTTGCGCAACTCGTGAAGCTCGGCCGCGGCGCCGGCGGCGTCGCCCTTGCCTTTCAGCTCGAGCGCAAGCGCGTAGCGCGGAAACGCCTCGTCCGGCGCGGCGGCGATGAACTTGCGGAGCTGCTCGATGCGGTCCACACCGTCCTTATAGCTCGACGGCGTCGAGATCGTCGCACACATGCACACCAGGCGGAGGCGCAATGCCTGCCCGCGCTTCCGCGCCCAGGTGCCCGAGCAGGATGCGGGGCGACCGCGGCAAGTGGTCGCGCAGCGTCTCCCAGCCGAGATGCCTTTCGGTGCCGGGGCCGAGGTACGTGCACTCCAGACAGACGGCCTGTGCGCCGTCGCACAGACCGGGCGCGATCGAACCAGTGTCGCCGCTGAAGGCCACGGGCCCGATGCGCAGCGAGAGCGCGACGTCGGGCGGCGTCATGTGCTCCGCGGCGAAGACGCGCACCTCGCGGCCCGCGAGATTGACCGTCTCGCCTGCCGCCAGCTCATGGACCTGGAGCGGGAACGGGAGCGGCCTCGCGGCGGCGTTGGCATAGCAGGCCGCCCAGAGCGCGTGCAGGCGCGCCCGCGTCCCCGCAGGGCCGCTGGCGACGAGCGGCGCCGACCGCTTCGCGCGGTAGACCGCGTCGACGAGGAGGAAGGGCCAGCCCGCGATGTGATCGCCGTGCAGGTGCGTGAAGTGCACCGCGGCCAGCTCTTGCGGATCGCGGCCCAGCCGTCGCATCGCGTGCAGTGCGGTGGCGCCGAAGTCCACCGCGTACGCGCCGCGCTCGTCGTCCACCAGCCAGCACGTATGTCCGCGCCCAGCCGAGCAGAACGCGTCGGCGCTGCCCAGCGCGGTCACCCTCATGGCGGCGTGCGCTCGAAGAACGGCGCCAGCTGCTCGCGGATGTTGCCCTGGCGCAGGTGGATCTCGCGCCGCAGGGTCTCCAGCTCTGCCATCCCGCCGCGCAGCGAGAGGCTGGTCTCGAGGAGCTCGCCGCCGCGCCGCCAGCGCAGGCGCAACATGGGCAGGTCCTTCCCGGCGATGGGCGCGAAGGCCCGGTGCAACGCCGCCTCGCTCACCTCGCGCAGCCCGACGGCGAGCAACGTCCCCTCTCCCTCGCGGCGCAGGAAGAGCGCGTCCTCCGTGCACCACAGGTCGCAGACGCACGCTTCCCTCCAGGCGGGCGGGAGCAAGGCAATGCCGTCCGCGAAGCGGGTGCCGTGGTAGAGGGCGCGCGGATGGTCGATCAGCCGCGTGTCCTCGGGCGAGGCGTGGGGGATGCCGGCGCGAAGGAACCGGCGGTGCCGCGCGCGGATGCGGGCCGCAAACGACAGCGCGCCCGCGGCGAAGAGGGCCGCGAGCGCGCAGAGGATCCAGACCGTCGCCAAAGCCTACTCGGAGGGAGCGCCCTCGCCTCCGGCCACGTCGTCCAGCTCCTTCAGCTTCTCCTCGACGGCGTTCTTGGCCCGGTCGAAGTTCTTGTTGCAGGCGAAGAGCACCTCGGGGGCGGTCTTGCCCGCGACGCCCTTCTCGATCTCGCCGCATACCGCCTTGTTGCCGGCGAGGAACGCCTGATCGAGCTGGTTGGCGTAGGCATTCGTCGCCTGCGACGCCTTCTTCCAGTCGGCGATGAAGGCGGTGGTCACCTGGGATCGCTGCTCCACCATGTCCTGCGCCTCTGCCACCTGGCTACGCAGGTCGGCGTCCGCGATCTGCTCGGCAGAGCCGGTCAGCGCGGCCGCCGAGGCGCTGGACTGCGCGGCGAACTGCGAGATGGAGACGGCGATGCGGTCGTAGGTGCGGGCCAGCTCGCGGTAGCCGGCCACCACGCGCCGCGCCTCGTCGCCCTTGGGGGCGGAAGCGCAGGATGGCTTGCCCAGCGTGTTCAGGGTGCGGGCCACGTCGCCCACCTTGTCCACCGCGGCCGCGCAGGGCCGCGACTTCTGCCCCTCGCGCGCGGCAGCTACGAAGGCGGACAGCGTGGCGAGGTCGCGCTTGTGCTGCGCGCGCTTCTTCAGCATCAGGCCGCCGAAGATTCCGCCCACGGTCAGGAGGACGACCAGGCCGACGATCCCGGCCAGGAGCTTTGTGCTCATGCCGGCGTCCGGCCGCTTGCGGCCGCCCACCACGTCCACCCGGATGGAGGTCTGCCCGCAGCGAAGCACGTCGCCGTCGAACAGCTCGACGTCGTCCACGCGCTCGCCGTTGAGCCAGATCCCGTTCGCCGAACCCATGTCCTTGACGCGGATTTCGCCGTTGATCTTGCTGATCTCGGCGTGACGCCCGGACATGGAGCTGTCCTTGACGGCGATGTCGCACTGGTCGGACCGGCCGATGGTGACGCTGATCGACCGCATCGGAAAGGCCTTCTCGACGCCGTTGGGCCCCTTCACGATGAAGTTGGCAGAGACCCCGTCGAGGAGCGCGGGGTTGATCATCTCGGTTTTCGGAGTTCCTTCTTCGCCCATGATGTCCTCGTCGAGAGCAGCTCTGCCCGTGCGCGGAAGTAGGTGACGAGCGTACGGGGGAGTGCCGCTTCGGTCAAGGATCGAGCGCACTTGCGGCGCAGACGAAAAGGGCGCAGGCCGTACGGCCCGCGCCCCGAAAACGAGGGAGTGCTGCGCGCGCTACTTGCCCGACTGGTGCATCTGCTGCGTGTCGGTGCCGCTGCGGGCCTGGCCGGGCTCCTGGGGGGCGCCCTGCTGCTGCGGACCGGGCTTCGGCAGCGTTGGCTTCAGCTGCGGCAGATCGGCCTTCACTACGGTTTCGCCCGGCTGCTTGGCGCCCGAGGCATCGAGCGTCAGCAGCACCGCCTTGCCTTGGTCGAGACCGGGGAGGTCGGTGGCCATGGCGAAGCCGCTGCCGTTCTGGTCCGGATCCAGCGCGCCGCCATCGACCGGCTGGCCCGACGCGGGCTGGAACCACAGGTGATAGGTCCTGCCGTCCTGGTTCTGCTGCAGGCCGTACGCGTTCATGCGCA
>DASRTX010000193.1:0-8929 GCA_035655715.1 Myxococcales bacterium
GTGGCCATGTGCACCATCATCTTGTGCCCCGCCAGCGCGAAGATGCCGATGTTGGCGACGGTGGCCAGGGCGACGAAGAGGACGCGCCTGCGGGCGGAGGGGTCCTCGAAGGCCGCCTTGAAGGCCGCCTGCAGCGAGTCAGGCGGACGGTCCTGGGTGCGGCGGTCGAGGCGGAGGCCGATGGGGATGAGCAGGAGCCCGAACCCGAACATCGCCGGCAGGACGATGAGGACGACCAGGTTCAGATAGGGGTTGGCGTTCTCGGTGACGAGCCCGATCACCAGCAGCGTGACCAGCGCGAAGCCCGAGATGGTGGTGATGACCGAGCCGAGCAGCGTGATCCAGTTGGTCCAGAGCCGCGGAAGCAACGAGGAGAGGGGCAAGCGGCACGTCCTTTCGCAGGTTCTTCTTCCGGTTCACCGCGGCCGACGATCGCCTCTACTTCAGCGTGCGGATGTACGCTACCAACGCGTCGATGGCGGCCGGGTCCAGCTTCTCCTTGTACCCTTCCATCTCGGCGTCGCCCTTCTTGGTGCCGTTCTCGATGACGCCCTTGATCTGCGCGTCGGTCTTGCCCTTCTGCCAGCCCGCCGCGCTCATGTCTTCGACGTGCATCTTCTTGCCTTGATCGGTCTGGCCCTTGCCGTCGGCGCCGTGGCAGGAGGCGCACTTCGCCTTGAAGTTGCGGGCGGCCTTGGGATCGGTCTCGGCGCGCGCAGCGGCGGCGCACATCACGCCCAGCACGAGCAGTCTCAGCATCCGCATGGAATCGATCTCCTTCGTCGAGGAACGGTTGCGGCGACTACGTCGCCACCAGCGGCGAATCATGGCAGGGCCACGCTCGGATCCTATTGGCCGAAGTGCCTACTGCGCGGGCACTGCGATTCGAGTACCCCTAGCGCACGGCCTTGCACCGAGCTTGCGACTGCGGAGGTTCCATGCGGCTCATCCCGGCACTTCCTGGCAAGGAATCGAAAGCGCGGCGCGGTTTGGCGTTCGGAGTCCTGGCGGCGCTCGCATGCGCGGGTCCGCCGGGCCCCCCGGGGGTCGCCGGACCCCCCGGCCCTCCTGGAACGTCCGGGCCTCCGGGCGACGCAGGACCGCCGAGCACCAACGGCGTCATCGAGTATACGGCGATGACCCCACAGGAACTGGAGGACTCGAAGATCACCGCCGTGCTCACCGGGCCCGGCATCACCGTTCCCGCCGACGGCAGGCCGGTGGTGACGCTCAAGGTCACCGAGCGCCACGGCGCGGGCGTGATCGGCATGTCCACCAGCGTGGTGAGCTGGCGCTTCGCGCTGCTCAAGCTGGACCAGGGCGTCAACGGGAGCATCAACGACAGCTGGGTCAGCTACATGGCCGCCAACGACCACAGCACCGCCAGCACCGAATCGGCGAGCTCCACCGGACTCACCGACAACCGCGACGGCACCTATACGTACCGCTTCACCAAGGTGGTCACCGCCGGCGCCGACCTGGCGGGAACGACGTACGAGCCCGCCAAGGCCCACCGGCTCGTCGTCCTGCTCTCCGCCAGCAACAACCCGTTCACGCCGGTCAACATCGTCAAGGACCTGGTTCCGTCGACCGCGGCGGACGAGACCGGACAGCACGAGAAGGTGGACCAGTCCGCCTGCCTCGAATGCCACACCACCTTCCGCGCCATCGCCGGCGCCGCCGGCGAGCTGGGAGGCGGCGAATTCCATGGCGGCGCCCGCTTCGATACCCGCACCTGCGTGGCTTGCCACAACGACCAGAAGCGCTTCGGCTCGCCTCCCCCGGTGGCCACGGACTCCCCCCAGGTCGCCGCCGACAAGACCTGGATCGGCGCCATGGCGGTGATGAACAACGAGACGGTGATGAACTTCCCGGTATTCGTCCACCGCATCCACATGGGCAAACGAGCGACGATGACCGGAAAGGTGAATGCCACCGATCCCGGCGGGACGTACGCGGGTGTGGACCGTCCCTACGAGACCACCTATCCGCAGGACGTTCGCAACTGCGTGAAGTGCCACCGCGCGCCCGCGCCACTGGCCGACAACTACAAGACCGCCCCGAGCCGGCGCGCCTGCGCCGCCTGCCACGACGACATCAGCTTCGTCAGCCCCGCTCCGCCGGGACGCCGGGTGCACACCGGCGGAGCGCAGGCGAACGACAACAGCTGCCTGCTCTGCCACGCTCCGGGCAGCTCCATTGACGTCCCCAGCGAGCACGTGCCGGTCTCGCCCCCCAACCCGCACAACATCTACCTCGATCAGACCAGCACCGGGACCTCGAACACCAACGCCGCCTTTGTCGCCGCGGCCGGAGCGGTCCCTCCCGGCGCCAAGGTGGTCACCTACCAGGTGCAGAGCGTTTCGACCTGGGACGACGTGGGTACCAAGCGTCCGCAGATCGTCTTCAAGATCCAGCTCGACGGCGCCGACGTCGTCTTCCCCACCCCCACCGGCACCAACGAGCTCATCCCCAGCTTCGTCGGCGGACCCAGCGCCTTCTTCAGCTTCGCCGTGCCCCAGGACGGTCACGCCGCCCCGTCGGACTTCAACGCCCAGGGCAGCGCCTACATCCGCAACGTGTGGAATGGCAGCGGCACCTGCTCCAACGTGCCTGCGAGCGCGGGCCCGCCGGTGACCACGCCCACCGGCGCCGGCATCCTCACCGGCCCGGGCGCGAGCGGCTTCTACACATTGCAGCTCAAGTGCGTGGTGATCCCGGCGGGAGCAACCATGCTCACCGGAGGCATCGGGTACACCTACGCGCTGGGGACGCCGCAGACCGCGCCGGTGCCCAACTTCGTCAACCACAACCAGCCGTTCACGCAGACCAACCTCTCCAAGTATGCGTACACGCCGAACGACGCGGCCAACCCCGGCGGGTCCAGCGGCAAGGGAGGCCTCGTCGTTCCCGCTCCCGACGTGTCGCTGGCGGCCACCGGCTTCACCGCCCGGCGCTCCATCGTCGACAACTCGAAGTGCAGCTCCTGCCACGTCTCGCTGGGTGTGGGACCGGACTTCCACGCCGGACAGCGCAACGACTCCAGGAGCTGCAACTTCTGCCACAACCCGAACCAGACGCGCAGCGGCTGGTCGGGGAACCAGAAGGACTTCGTGCACAGCATCCACGGCGCCGAGAAGCGCGGCGTGAACTTCAACTGGCACGAGGTCTCGCCCAACGAAGGCTACTGGCAGACCACCTATCCCGCCGTCCTCAACCGCTGCACCACCTGTCACCTCGACGGCACCTTCGACTTCAGCTTGACCTCGACCACCGATGCCCTGCCGAACATGCTCTTCAGCACGGCCGGAAGCGGCACCTACTCCGGCACGGAGAACTCGCCCTACGTGAAGACGGACGGAACGAACTACGGGGCCGCGTTCAAGTTCAATGCCCTGGACGGGAGCAGCTCGCCAGCCGCCCCCACCACGCTGGTCAACTCGCCCATCGTGGGGGCGTGCTCGGCGTGCCACGACAGCGCGGCGGCTGTCGACCACATGCAGACCAACGGCGGCTCGTTCTGGGAGCAGCGCAGCGTCGCTGCCGTCCGCACCCAGGGGGAGCAGTGCCTGATCTGCCATGGCCCCGGCCGGATCGCGGCGATCAGCGTGGTGCACACGGACGCGACGCCCTGAGGGTCCGCATGCGCGCATTCCGGGGGATTCTCAGCGTGTCGCTCGCCGCCTGGGCCTGCTCCGAGGCGCGCCAGCAGGAGGGCTCGCTAGCGCACCCGGTGAGCTGGGAACCGGACATCGCCCCGCTCTTTTCGGCGCAGTGCAATTCGTGCCACTCGGGCCCGAACGCCCCGCTCGGATACCGGACCACCTCGTACCTGGAGGCGCTGGGACCCACCAGCGCGCCCGTCGCCGTGGCTGGAGACGCCAGCTCGAAACTGCTCAAGACCATCGACCCGGCGACCCCTGCCGACGCGGTGCATGCAAAGGTCTCCGGCGCGTTCAGCCAGGCCAAAGCATGGGTGGTGGAAGGACGCCTCTCGGCGAATGCCTCGGGAGTGCACGAGGGCGGCATCCTCAATCCCAACGATGCGCAGTTCCACTCCCACCTGGTGCGCGATCAAAACTGGAACTTCGCCCTCTGCCAGAGCTGCCACGGCGCCGACCTCTCCGGAGGCGCGGCGGGAGTGTCCTGCCAGGACTGCCACTCCCTTCAAGTAGCGCCCGACGGCAGCACCAGCTGCGCGTCTTGCCACGGCAGCGCGCAGTCCGTGGCCCCCCCGCGCGACCTGGCCGGCAACACCGCCACTTCGGCGCTCGGGGTCGGCGCCCACCAGGCCCACGTCTCCGGCAAGACCCTCATCTCCGCGCCGATTCCCTGCAGCGCCTGCCATGTGGTCCCGGCGGAGGTGGGTAGCCACGGACACATCGACGGGCTGCGTCCCGCCGAACTCACCTTCTCCGGCCTGGCCGTCGCCGACGGCGCGACACCAAGTTGGGACAGGAGCAAGGCCACCTGCTCCAACGTCTATTGTCACGGCAACGGAGGGCACCTCTCCGGCACGGATGCCCTGCTGCGCGCGCCCGTGTGGACGCTGGGGACCGCGCAGGCCTTCTGCGGCGCCTGCCACGGCGCGCCGCCGGGCGCCCCGCACCCGCGCGCGACGTTCCCGAACTGTGCGGGCTGCCATCCCAACACGGTGAGGCCGGACGGCAACATCATCGTCACAGGCACCGGCGATCAGCGAACCAGCTTCCACATCAATGGGGCGATCGATGTTGGTCCGTAAGGCGCTGGTCCTTGCCCTGCTGGCGGCGACCGCCGCCCGGGCCGACGGGAACTCCACCACGCTGTTCGATTCGAATCCGTACGTGCGCGACGGCGGTCATCAAGACAACTCCGTCTACGAGAGCTTCGCCCTGAGCGCGCGCTCCAATGGCACCGACTGGCTGCAGGACGTGCGGGTCGTGGCGCGCGGTTGGGGCCGGCTCACGCTCGGCACCGCCTTCGACGAGCATCAGACCGCCGGCGACGTCGACTCCCTGTTCGTGGAAGGGCGGCTGCTGCAGCGACACCTCCAGGTACGCCTCGGCCGGCAGCTGGCCACCGGCGGCGCCATGCGCGCGACGCAGATCGACGGGATCGCGCTGGACGGCGTGGTGTCGAACGGATTCGGCGGCCAGGCCTGGGCCGGCGTCCCGGTGCAGCCGCGTTTCTCCCAGGGCAGCGGCGACTTCCTCGGCGGCGCGCGCGCTTTCTGGCGCAAGGCCTTCGATTCCGAGCTGGGCGCCTCGTATGTCTACGCCCTGCGCCGCGGCTACGTCGCCCGCAACGACCTGGCCCTGGACGGGAGCTGGACGCCGATCCGGCCCGTGAGCGTGAGCGGGCTCTTCCAGTGGAGCCTGGAAGGAGGCCGCCTCGCCGAGGGACGTCTCCAGGCATTGTGGCAGCAGAGCTCGAAGCTGCAGTTCGTGGCTGACTATCAGCGCACCTCGCCGGACCTCTTCGTCGATCGCAGCTCCATCTTCTTCGTCTTCTCCGAGGAGACGCGGGACGAGGTCGGCGGTGAGACCGTCTGGCGCCCACTGCAGCTCGTCTCGGTGGAGGGCGACCTGCACTACCTGCACGTGGAAGGCGGCGGAGGCGTGCGCGGCGGGGCGCGCGCCACCTATCGCACCGTCACCGGCAGCTCGTACGGCGCGGAGGTCCGCGCGCTCTACCAGCCCGACAACGGGTACACGCTGGCGCGCGTTTTCGGCATCCGCAAGCTGCCCCGCCAGATCACGGTGACGCTCGACCTCGACGCGTACTGGCTGGCGCACGAGATCAACGCGACCGGCCATTCGTTCGTGGCCAGCTTGACGGGCGCCTGGGCATTCCGGCCCGACTGGGAAGCGATGCTCGCGGGGTCGTTGGGCACCACTCCGTACTTCGAGCGGCGCACCGAGCTGATCGCGCGTCTCGTCTATCGCTTCGGTCTTCCCGCCGGCACCCCGGGCGGGTTCCGATGAGGCGCGTGGCCCTGCTCGCGGCCGCTCTGCTGCTCGCCTGCGCCACCGCCGCCACCATCCTGGGAACGGCCAGCCCCTCCGGCGACGAGATCCTCTTCCCGCACGAGCGCCACAAGCAGGCCAACGTGGAGTGCATCACCTGCCACGAAGAGGTCTACGACGCCAAGACGCTGGCCGCCGTGACCCTGCCCAAGGAAGCGAAGTGCCTGGAGTGCCACAAGCAGAAGAAGGCCGACAACCAGTGCAACTTCTGCCACCTGGACGTGAAGTCGGCGGCCCCCTGGCCCAAGCGCGAGGCGCGTCTGAACTTCGACCACGCCGCGCACATCGAGCGCGTGAAGGAGGACTGCTCGCAGTGCCACACGCAGCTGTCGCAGCCGCAGAAGCCGGTTCCCATCACCGCCGGCCACGCCGCCTGCATGAAGTGCCACGAGCACGCGGAGCACTACTCGGATGCGAAGTGCGCCACCTGCCACGTCGACCTCGCCGCCTATGCGTCCCTGCCCGCCGAAACGGTGTCGCACCAGGGCGACTTCCTGCGCCGCCACGCCAGCGTGGCGCGGTCCGCCCAGCAAACTTGTGGTTCCTGCCACGAGCAGAACTTCTGCCTCGACTGCCACGCGAAGACGGCGATGGTGCCCATCGAGACCAAGCTGGTGGACCGCCCCGACCGGCGCTTCATCCACCGGCAGGATTTCCTCGGCCGCCACTTCATCGAGGCGCGGGCGGATCCGGCCTCCTGCCAAAGGTGCCATTCCACCACCACCTGCGAGACCTGCCACGAGCACTCGCGCGTGGCGGCGGGATGGAGCACGACCAATCCGCACCCTGCGGGATGGGCGTTCCCGGGGTCGGCCGCGTTCCACGGCGACGCCGCCCGACGGGACATCAACAGCTGCGCGAGCTGTCACGACCAGGGCGCATCGTCCAACTGCGTCAGCTGCCACCGGGTGGGCGGCATCGGAGGCGACCCGCATCCGGCCGGCTGGCACACGCGCCATACCCTCACCGAGGCGCAGGGCGACGGCCGCTGCTTCGCCTGCCACCGCTAGTCAGCTCACCTCGAAGACGTGCCAGCCCCAGGGCGGCAGGTCGACGTAGAGCCCCTCCGAGGCGAGCTCGGACCCGTCCCGATCGTACCCCGGGCCGCCCATCGCGTCCTCGAGGCGGAGCTTGCGTCCGGCGAGATGGGCAAACGGCAAGCGCACGCGGCACTGGCTCTGGTGGCCGGAGTCGTTGACGGCGATCAGCAGCAGGGCGTCGCCAGCCTGCTGCCAGGACCAGGCGAGACAATCGTCCCAGGTCGGGTTTCCTTCCCAGGCGGGCGAGCATTCGCAGAGCGCCCAGCGGCCGTCGCGGACGGCCTTCTTCCGCAACACCGCCAGGAGCCGATCGTAGAACTGCCGCCGAGCCCGATCGGCGGACTCGGCCGGCGCGCGGACCAGGTGCGGCGAGATGCGCTTCTTGCGGCCCTCGAATTGCCCCTGGTGGAAGAACCGCAGGCCCGGAGAGAGGAAGGTGATCAGCGCCGCGACCTCGTGCGCACCGGGAGCGAAGGTGGCCGCCGCCCGCGGCTCGTCGTGGTTCTCCAGGAAGCGGGCGAGCTTGTCCTGGTAATCGAGCCCCGCGCGCAGGTGGTCGCGCACCGGCCGCGCGTGGCCTTCGCGCAGGCGGTCGTAGAGCCGCTTGTCGTAGGCGTAGTCGAATCCTTCCTGAATCATCCTCCACTCGAGGTCCCAGTAGACTTCCGCCATGAAGGTGAAGCCGGGAAACCTGGTCCGCACCCGCTCCATCATCCTGGTCCAGAACGGCCGCGGTCTGCGTCCCCAGGTCCGCTCGAAGACCTCGGGGAGGACGAGCATGGCCATGTCGCAGCGCACGCCGTCGCATTGACCGCCGATCTTCAACAGCTCGCCCGCCATCGCGTCCTGGGTGGCCGGGTTGGCGTAGTCGAGCTGGAGCGTGTCCGGCCATCCCGCGAAGTAGGGGTCGCGGCCGTGCGCCAGCAACAGATCTCCGCGCTTCCTTTTCGCCCAGGTGTAGTTCTGCGGCGCCCGCGTCAGCTCCAGCTCGTTCCCCGAGACGTAGTACTCGGGGTGGTCCTCCACCCAGGGGTGGTCCAGGGCGGTGTGGTTGGGGACGAAGTCGAGCATCAGGCGCAGGCCGCGCGCCCGCAACCGCGCGCGCAGCCGCGAAAGCGCCGTGTCTCCACCGAGGTCGGGATGGACGCTGTAACCCGTGATCGCGAAGCCGGATCCCGCGATGTCCTCCTCGGCCAGGTCGGGCAGCGTCTCCTCGAATTCCCGCCTCCAGTCGCGCTGCGTGCGCGAGACGCGCTGCCCTGCGGGTCCGGTGTTCCAGACGCTGAGCAGCCAGACCCAGTCGAATCCCATCGCCGCCACGCGGTCCAGCTCGGCATCGGGGATGTCGTCCAGGGTGGCCCGCCGGGCCTCCCATGCTCCGCCCTCCGGGCTCCGCCCGTCGCCGGCCAAGCCGGCTCCTCCGCCCCTGGATAGCTCCGTCAGCCAGACCCGCGTGTTGATCTGGTAGAGCGACGGATATCGGGGCAGGGGCTGCAGCTCGGCGCTCCCGGCGGGGAGCTTGCGCGCGCGCACGTCGCCGCTCACCGCCGTGAGGCTCGGGCCGTCCATCTCAGCGCCCCGCCGGGCGGGCTTCTGCCTCGACCCTGCGGACCGGCGGAGGAGTCACCTCGGTCGCGCCTGTCTTGCCGGACTCGAGGATCTGCTCGGGCGTGGCGGTCGCGAACACGTGCATGAGGCGGGCGACGACCCCGGTCCATCCCGTCTGGTGGCTGGCGCCCAGGCCGGCGCCGTTGTCGCCGTGGAAGTACTCGTAGAAGAGCAGCAGATCCCGCCAGTGCGGGTCCTCCTGGAACTTCCCGGTGCCGCCGTACACCGGCCGCCGGCCGCCGGAGTCGCGCAGGAAGATGCTGGCCAGCCGCC
>DASRTX010000194.1:0-5259 GCA_035655715.1 Myxococcales bacterium
AAGCAATCGATCTCGCCCGCGTCGGCCCAGCGCTTCACCGTGGCTTCGCCGACGCCCAGCAGGGTCGCCACCTGCCGCGTCGAAAGTACGTCAGTGTTCATGCTACCCCTGCCGGCCGGCCACCACGGCCGGGAGCGACGAGCGATAAGACGATGAACGCGCGCGGACGATTCGCACCCAGTCCAACCGGAGAGCTTCACCTGGGCAACGCCCGCACCGCGCTTCTGGCCTGGCTCTGGTCGCGCAAGGACGGCGGCGAGCACCTGCTGCGCATCGAGGATATCGACGAGCCCCGCGTCAGACCCGGCATGGCCGGGCAGCAGATGGCCGAGTTGCGCTGGCTGGGCCTCGACTGGGACGGCGCTCCGGTCTTCCAGTCGCAGCGCACCACCCTGTACGAGGACGCGCTGTGCCGGCTGGGCGAGCTCGTCTACGAATGCTTCTGCTCCCGCGCCGAGATCGCCGCGGCCAGCGCCCCGCAAGGCGACGAGGGTCCGCGCTATCCCGGGACGTGCGCCGACCTCTCTGCCGCTCAGCGGGCGGAGCGGCGGCGGAGCCGGGCGCCTGCCCTGCGGCTGCGCGTCCCGCCTGGAGCCGTCGCCTTCGAGGACGCCATCCTCGGCCCGCAGTCCTTCGATACCCGGGAGCTGGTGGGGGACTTCGTCCTCCGCCGCGCTGACGGGATCTTCGCCTACCAGCTGGCGGTGGTCGTGGACGACGGCGCCATGGCAATCGGCCGGGTGCTGCGCGGGGCCGATCTCCTGCCCTCCACGGCGCGCCAGATCCTGCTCCACCGCCTGCTCGGCCAGCCCCTGCCCGCCTGGGCGCACGCGCCGCTGGTGACGGCCGAATCCTCCGCGCGGCTTTCGAAACGAGACAAATCTCTTTCCCTTTCGGCGCTTCGAACGCTGGGCAAGGATCCGCGGCAGGTTGTCGCGCACCTGGCCAGGACCTCCGGCCTGGAGGCGCCAGGGCCCTGCACACCGCCAGAACTTCTCAAGGGATTTTCGTTGACGAAAGTGCCGCCCCTTCCCGTCGCAATTGGAACTTTGCCGTACTGATTCCAAGTTCACGACGGCAAAGGGTGCGCCAACCGATTGCCGACCCGACGCCCCGTGTGCTACTTCCACCCGCCCGCCGCCACGGAGAGCCGCACATGCCCGCCGAAACCAATCAGATTGGTTCCATCCGCGTGAAGAAGGCGAACTGGAACCTGCCTTCGCCCGTCCTCTTTGAGGAGTCGGTGCGCAGGGGAGAAGGGGCAATCGCGGAGGGCGGGTCCCTGGTGGTGACCACGGGCAAGCACACCGGCCGCGCCGCCAGCGACAAGTTCATCGTCAAGAACGCGGCCACCGAGAACAGCGTCTGGTGGGGCAAGGTCAACAAGCCGTTTCCACAGGACAAGTTCGACCGCTTCTACGAGAAGGTGAAGCAGTTCCTGGCCGACAAGGAGGTGTTCGTCCTCGACGCCTTCGTCGGCACCAACCCGCAGCACCGCATCCCGGTGCGGGTGATCACCCAGTACGCGTGGCACAACCTCTTCATCCGCACCATGCTGCTGCCGGCCAAGCCCGGCGAGTACGACGGCATTACCGATCCCTTCACCATCATCGACGTCCCCGGCCTCAAGGCCGACAAGGACCAGGACGGCACCAACGGCCCCACCGCCATCCTGGTGGACTTCCAGAAGAAGCTCACGCTGATCGCCAACACCGAATACGGCGGCGAGATGAAGAAGAGCGCCTTCTCGCTGATGAACTTCGTGCTGCCGTCGAAGGGCACGATGCCGATGCACGCCAGCGCCAACGTGGGGCCGCAGGGCGACACGGCGGTGTTCTTCGGCCTCTCCGGCACCGGCAAGACCACGCTCTCCGCGGACGCCAAGCGCACCCTGATCGGCGACGACGAGCACGGCTGGGGCGCAGGCGGCGTCTTCAACTTCGAGGGCGGCTGCTATGCCAAGGTCATTCGCCTCTCGCCGGAGGCGGAGCCGGAGATCTACGCGACCACGAAGATGTTCGGCACGGTACTGGAAAACGTGGTGATGGACCCGAAGACGCGCAGGTGCGACTTCGATGACGCGTCGCTCGCGGAGAACTCCCGCGCCTGCTACCCGATCAGCTACATCCCCAACGCCTCGGAGAGCGGGATGGCCGGGCAGCCGCGCAACGTCGTCATGCTGACGTACGACGCGTTTGGCGTGTTGCCGCCGATCGCGCGCCTCAACCCCGCGCAGGCGGCGTATTACTTCCTCTCCGGCTACACCGCCAAGGTCGCGGGGACGGAGATCGGCGTGAAGGAGCCGCAGGCCACCTTCTCCACCTGCTTCGGCGCGCCCTTCATGCCGCTGCACCCCACGGTCTACAGCAAGCTGCTCGCCAAGAACATCGGCGAGAACGGCACCCGCGTGTGGCTGATGAACACCGGCTTCACCGGCGGTCCGTACGGCGTGGGCAAGCGCATGTCCATCCAGCACACCCGCGGCCTGCTCAACGCCGCGCTCGACGGCAAGCTGGACTCGGTGAAGTTCAACAAGGACCCCGTCTTCGGCTTCGAGGTGCCCTCCGACGCCCCGGGCGTGCCCACCTCGGTGCTGACGCCGCGCGAGACCTGGGCCGACAAGGCAGCCTACGACGAGAAGGCGCGCCACCTGGCCAAGCTCTTCGTGGAGAACTTCAAGCAGTTCGCCGATCAGGCCTCGCCGGAAGTGGTGGCGGCCGGACCGAGAGCGGGGTAAAAGGACGCCCCGTGTCGGAAAAAGAAGCAGGCATCGAAGTCGAAGGTACGGTCCGCGAGGAGCTCGCGGGCGGGAACTACCGCGTCGAGCTGGACAACAAGCACTCGGTGCTCGCCTATGCCAGCGGCAAGATGCGCAAGTTCCGCATCCGCATCCTGCCCGGCGACCGGGTCAAGCTCGAGCTCTCCCCCTACGACCTGACCCGCGGCCGCATCACCTACCGCCAGAAATAGAGCTCGATCAAACGCTCTTCCTTTACTTGACCAGGTCGGCGACGATCTCTTTCAGGAACCTGGTTCCTTCCGGGAGCCATTTTTCCGGGCGGCGTTCGTTGGCGCCGTGGGCGCCGAACCCCTTGCGGATGTCGTCCAGCGCTCCCGGCGCGGTGTGGATGCCGTAGGCGAGGATGCCAATCTCGCGCAGGTACCGCGAATCGGTGGCGCCCATCTGCAGCGTCTCCACCACCTGGGCGTCCCCGAACACCCGCTGCGAGGCGGCCCGCACCGCGGCCGGGACGGCGCCTTCGCCGGGCACCTTTCCGCCCGGGCCGAAGGGATCGGTCTCGGCGATCTCCACGCCCGGGTCGGCGACCAGGTCGCGCAGCCGCCCTTTGGTCTGCTCGATGGTCTCGTCCGGCAGGATGCGGCAGTTGACCACCGCCTGCGTGCTGGTGGGGAGCACGTTGTCTTGAGGAGAGCCCTGGAGCTGGGTGGTGACGCAGGTGGTGCGGATCATCGCGTTGTAGGTGCGGTCGCGCGAGAGCGCCTGCTCGTCCTGCGGCGAGAGTCCGGACTGCGCCGCGTGCAGGAGCGCGTCGCTGGTGGGCGGCTTCTCGCCCGCGGCCATCTGGCGGAACTTGCCCCGCACTTCGGGCAACAGGTGGGCGGGGAAGCGATACTCGCCGATCTTCACCAGCGCCCGCGCCAGCTGCAGCGCGGGATCGCGATCGGTGGGCGGCACCGAGGAGTGGCCGCCCGGGCCGTGCACCGTGAGGCGGAAGCTCTGGAAGGTCTTCTCCGCGATGGACAGATCGACCGACTGCACGCGCGAGAGATCGGGTGAAAGCCAGATGCCGCCGCCCTCGTTGAGCGCCAACTCCGCGTCGATCAGGTCGCGATGCTTGTCCACCAGCCACTTCACGCCGGCGAACCCGCCCGTCTCCTCGCCGGCGGTCAGCGCCACGATCACGTCGCGCGCCGGCTTCTGCTTCGCTGCGGCGAGCTCCAGCGTCACCTGCACGATGGCGGCCGCCATCGCCTTGTCGTCGCTGACGCCGCGCGCGTAGAGGTATCCCTCCTGCTCGGTGGGCGTGAACGGCGGGGTCTTCCAGGGCTGGCCTTCCACCGGCACCACGTCGATGTGCGCGACCAGGAGGAGGGGCTTCTTCGCGCCGGTGCCCTTCACCCGCGCGATCAGGTTGCCGCGCCCCGGGCCGGACTCGAGGATTTGTGCCGGCACGCCCGCCGCCTTGAACCGCTCCAAGATCGGCTGCAGCGCCTGGGTCTCGTGGCCGTGGGAGGTGTCGACCCGCAGCAGCTCCAGGAGAACGTCGCGGTCGACCGGAGCAGCAAGCAGCAGCAGCGCAAGCAAGGTCATCGGGAACCCACCTGTTCGAGGAACTTCTCCAGAGTCAAGGCGACCAGCTCGGGCTGCTCCACCAGGGCGGCGTGGGTGCCCTCGCGCAGCACCAGGAGCTCGGCGCCCTGCACTGCCCCCGCCAGCTCGCGCGAGCGCTGCAGCGGCGCGAAGAGGTCGCGCTCCGCGCCGATCACCAGCACCGGCACGCGCACCTGGCCGAGCAGGTCCGAGGCGTCGTGGGTGAGCAGGTCGCGCGCCAGCGCGAAGTAGCCGCGCAGGTCCAGCTGCGAGAGATGCTCGAAGTAGGGCTCGAACTCCTCGCGGGGGCAGAGATCGGGGTGCACCATCCCCAGGGCGCGGACCGCCTCCCACACTCCGGGCAGCCGGAGAACGGCGCGCAGCGCGCGGCCGGCCAGCTCGGCGTTGCTCTCGCCCACCTCGATCAGGGTCCGGACCACGGACTGCAGCGCCGTCCCGCCCGGAAAGGACGTCAGCACCTTTCCCGACGCGCCGAGCACCGGCACCAGCGCGCGCACGCGCCCGGGATGCTGGCGGTAGGCCTCGAGGATGACCTGCGCGCCCATCGAATGTCCGAGCAGCACGGCGCTGCCTACCGAGGCGGCGTCGAGCACCGTCCAGAGGTCGCGGGCGCACGAGGCCACGGTCAGGCTCTCCGGATGCTCGGGGACCGGGCTGCGGCCATGGCCGCGGTAGTCCCAGGTCACGAAGGTGTCGCCGCGCCGCGCGAAATGCTCGGAGAGCCGGCGCCAGAAGAAGGTGGAGACGCCGATGCCATTGCTGGCCACCAGCGTGCGGCCCCCCTCGCCCTCGGCGCGCCAGGCGAGGAGAGCGCCGTCGGGTGCCTGCGCGGTGCCCGCCCGGATCACGAAGCTCACGGTCGCCGCTCCGCGATGCGGAATTCCACCCGGCGGTTGAGCGTCTTG
>DASRTX010000195.1:0-32237 GCA_035655715.1 Myxococcales bacterium
CCCCGCCACTCCTACTTCAGCAGCTTGATCAGCCTGAGCAGGAAGGGCGGGTCAGCCTTGCGGACCAGTTTCTTGAGGCCGCGGCCCTGGGCGAGGCACTCGATGCCCTCGTGCGCCGAGAAGAGGCCGGGCCCCGACACCAGCAGCGCGCCGGCGATGCACATCAGCGCGACGTTGTACTCGAACCCGCCCTTGGTGATGTCGTAGCCGTTCTTGCGGTGCACCTTGGCCAGCGCCACCGCCTGCGTCACCAGCACCGCCAGGGCCGCCGGACGCGTCCACAGGCCGGCGATGGCGGCAGCGCCCGCGAACACCTCGGCGATGCCCGTGGCCTTCGCGAGCTTCTTGCCCGGCTTGAGGCCGATGCTCTCGAACCAGCCGCCCACTTGCTGCGGGCCCTCGCCGCGCAGCTTGCCCAGCCCATGGTAGACCATGCTGGCGCCCAGCGCCGCGCGCGGCGGAATCAGCGCCACTTCCTTGCGCAACCTCGCTCCATTCCACTCCACTGCCAGCGCCATGCGTGCCTCCCGGATGGCGGAAGGTTCGGCACGGAGCGTCAGCTTTTCAACTTCCGGCCGGTTGGGCGCCCGGCCGCTCGTGGATCTCTCAGAAGTACACGTAATGCAACGAGATGTTGGGTACCCAAGTGGGGTTGCCGTTGGAGTCCTGCTGCGGCACCAGCCCGCCGATGTCGAGGCCGTGCGCGAACTGCACGCGCAGCTCGAACGGGCCCAGGCCGAGGTTGACGCCCAGCACGTAGTTGGCGGTGCGGTTGGCCCAGGCGTCGGTAAACGCCGCGTTGAGCTTGCTCATGCGGGGATGGTTCTGCGCTGCCCGGTTGGAGTCGACCACGCCGCCGAAATCGAAGCCCACCACGCCGGTGATGTTGCTGAAGAAGGCGAAGCGGATGAGCACGTCGAGGGGGAAGTTCAGCTCCGCCTGCCCGACGTAGTAGCCGTCGCCCAGGAGCCGCGAGTCGCCCCACTGGAAGCCGCGCAGGTTGTCGAAGCTGGAGAGGAAGAACTTCCTCCCGAAGCGGCTGCCCTGCGCCAGGCCCACCGCGGCGCGCGCGCTGATCTTGCTGCGTCCGATGATCTTGATGGTGTGGATGGCGTCGGTCTGGACGTAGGTGTAGAGGCCGTCGCCGCCGCGGGTGGGAATGGCACCCGCGCCGAACTGCGTGAGGATGGAGCTGCCCCCGTTGGCGCCGCCCAGGCCGTAGCGCGTGGTGTCCCAGCCGTAGGCGAGGTTGATCTCGCCCTGCGGATCGGTGCCGGCGATCTCGGCGAGATCAGAGGTGGGAACGTTGGCGATGGGGCTGCCGAAGCGGTCGAAGGCGAAGGTGGACTGGAACGTGCGCGTCACCCCCATCAGCCGGAGGCTGGCGTCCACCCGGCTGAAGGTGGAGACCGGATACGAGAGCAACCCTTCCGCGCCGTACATGCGCTCGAGGTACAGCACCTCGCACGCGGCGTTCAGGTTCTGCTGGGTGGGCGGCTGGTAACATTGGGCCGCGCTGGGGAACTGCGTGTCGCGCCCCTGTTGGAAGGTGTGGAAGGCGCCCACGCCCCAGATCATCCGCTGCGACTTGTCCACGTAGAAGGCGAGGAAGTCGGTCAGGTCGAAGGACCCGTAGATGGCCAGGTTCACCAGCGCGGTGCGGTCGCGCATGATGTCCGCGAAGAGCACGCCGCCAGACCCCACCGGCGCGAAGCCCACTCCGGCGCCGCCGATGGCCGCGCCGCCGCCTTCCACCTTCCAGTTCTTGGAGACGTCGTAGGGATCGTAGGCCGGGACGGCGGGGGGAATGGGCTCGTCGCCGAACGGCTGCGGTTTGTCCACCGTGGCCATGTAGCTGGGCGGGATGGCGTCCTGCTCGTCCACCGAGAGCATGTCGGCGCTGTGCACCTCGAAGAGCCGATAGCGCGCGCCGTAGAAGGCCACGCCGTAGAGTCCCTGCGGCGCCAGGCCGGGATGCGAGAGGCCGGTGGAGAAGTCGGTCACCCGCTTGATGCGGCCGTTCTGCAGGAACCAGAGGTCGGACTTGCCGCCCGCGTCGCTGGAGAACACCACCGCGCCTCCCGCCAGCGCGATGGGATGGCGTTGATCCACCGGCGAATCGGTCAGGCGGGTGCGCGCGCCGGTCACGGGATCGATGCGGAAGAGGTTGTACTTGCCGCTCTCGGTGGCGTCGGAGGCGTAGACGATGCCGTCCTCGCCCCAGGACAGGTCGCGCTCGCTGTAGAGATCGTCGGTCAGCCGCCGGACGTGCGCGTCCGCTTCCACGGTGCTGACGGTGTAGATGTCGATCTTGCCGTCGCGGTCGAGGCCGTAGAAGGCCACCTGGGTGCCGTCGGGGCTGAAGGAGGGATCGCGCGCCTCGATCACGCCGTCGCGGATGACGCGGAGCTCGTTCGTCCCCCCGAGGTCGATGTCGATCCGCATCCGTCCGCTCTTGTCGTCGCGCCGCTCGCGCCGCCGGTACGGGGTGATGTGCAGCACGTCGGAGTCGCCGCTCTGGGAGAACCAGGCCAGCGCCTCGTCGCTCACCGCCATCACGTTCCAGAGCACGATGTGCAGGCTCTCCACCCCGGGGTGTTGATCGATGGCGATCTGGTGCGCGGAGGAGGGATCGCGACGATCGAGCACGATCAGCTTGGCGCGGCCCGTCTCGCGCTCGACGCCGCGGTAGAAGATGAGGTTGCCGTCCTTGGAGCTGACGAAGGCGTCCAGCTCGTCGCCCAATTTGAGCTCGGTGAAGTCAGGCAGGTCCTGCTTGGCGTCCAGGTACTCGCGGTAGACGCGCTTGCGCGCCCAGGTGTTCCAGCGCGCGTTCATCTGCGCGGGCGTCTCGCCGGCCACGCGGCCGAGCAGCTGCATGAACCCCTCGCGCGGCTCGCCGCGCTGGCGCCCGCCGCCCACCAGGCGCGGGCTCTGGTCGAGCACGCCCTGGATGACGCGCTCGCCGTAGACTTCGCTGAGGAAGACGAGCCGGGCCTGCCCGTACTTGTAGACCCAGAGGTAGTTCTGCCGGTCGTCATCGAGGTTGGGGAAGTCGTAGCCCAGCTCGCCCTGCGGATTGAGCACGATGTCGCGGAGGAACATCTCCGTCTCGCTGTCCATCTGCTGGTTGTGCGCGTAGTACTCGGCGAGGCCCTCGGTGAACCAGAGCGGGATGGCGCCGATGGGGCTCTCCAGCCCCGCGCTGGCGGCGCGCTCGGCCACCTTCTGGATCTCGAACTGGTGCGTCATCTTGTGCGTGGAGACCATCTTGAAGAACTCGCGCTCGCCCGCGTACGCGAGCGACATGCGCAGGTCTTGTGGGCTGGTGACGCCGAGGACGCCTTCCTGCACTTCGAAGACGTTGGTTTCGAGGAACTCGCCGTAGGTGTTGTAGAGGATGTAGGGAACCCGCAGCGACGGCCTGTACTGGAAGCGGTCCACCAGGTACCGCCAGCTGTCGCGGATGATGGAGGCGGCAATGCGCGCCACCGGGTACTCGCGGTC
This sequence comes from Myxococcales bacterium, assembly GCA_035655715.1. Taxonomy (GTDB): domain Bacteria; phylum Myxococcota; class Myxococcia; order Myxococcales; family 40CM-4-68-19; genus 40CM-4-68-19. The sequence goes on from DASRTX010000195.1 coordinate 3,508, forward strand.
GTAGAAGTAGAGCCGCAGGCCGGCCGACCCGTCGTCGTCCAGGTAGTCGAAGTCGCGCCAGTGGAAGTCGAAGTACCGCACCGCGTTCTTGCCGGGGCGTTGCGGCACTACGTACGCCTCCGCCGTGAACCCGGTGGGCGACCGCCCCGTCACTTCCGAGAGTCGGCCGTGTTCGGCCCAGGGCAGGTGGAGGGTGGGGCTGGGCGGCAGGATCATCACCGGCGCGACCGGCGCCGCCCCGAAGGCGGGAGCGCACACGAGCAGGGGGAGCAGCAGAAGGCGAAGCTTCATACCGGGCATGGTGGCCTCGGGGCGGGGCAGCCGCACGTCGGACGAACAAGACTTGTCGGAATTCAAGCGCGACGCAACAGGGCACGCTCGTGCGGCATGGTGGCGCGGGGTGAACGGAACATCTGCATCGGGGAGTAGTAGAGGAAATTCGACACCCTGGACGTGTAGAGGTCGGCGTAGTCCTCCACCTGCTCGCCGAACCGCGAGTTCTCGTTCCCTTCCTTGAAGACCAGGCCCCAGTACGCGTTGGCCCCGGTTTCGAAGCGGGACTCCAGCTCCGAGCCCTCCAGGAGGGTTGCGCGGAAGGCCCGCCGCAGCTTCTCCAGATCCTGCTTCTCCCGGTGCCGCCGCGAGTCCAGATCGGCGGGCAGCGGACCGCCGCGCTCCATGCGCCGGTCCAGCGCGTTGAGCAGGAGCTTGTGGTGGTTGATCATGTCGTCGAGCCGCGTGCGCATCGCGTCCAGCTCGTTGAGCCGCTGCACGTCGGCGGCGTGCTGCTCCACGTACTCGATCTCCCGCTCGAGCTCCTGGACGATGAAGCAGGTGCGCCACTGGCTGGCCTTGCGGTTGCGGATGATGTCGCCGTAGATGTGGTCGCCGACGTAGAGCACCTGCTCGCCGGCAAAGCCGCTCATCCGCTCGAAATCAAAGAGGTTTCCGCCCTCGTAGATGCGGCCTCGCTCCAGGGTTTCGGCCTGGGGCCGCGCCACGCTGCCGTTGGGGTTCAGCTCCACGAAGGGCCGGTGCTCGGCGAAGAAGGCCGGCTTCTGCGCCCCCACCACCACGTAGTCGAAGTAGTTGCGCCAGGAGGGGTATTCGGCCAGCCGCCCGTCGAGCAAGAAGCCCATCACCGCGTCGGTGTAGTCCCACAGCGAATTGGTGAGGACGAAGAGCTTCTTGCCGCCGGACCGCAGCTTGTGCAGCGCCTGCGCCAGCTCCGGGTCGGGCTTGATGAAGCGGCCCAGGTCCTTGCGCAGCTCTGACTTGAGCGAGCCGTCCCGGTGCACCTCGTCGATGCTCTCGCGGGTGTCGTCGTAGAGCTTGTGGTAGTCCACCCTCTCGCCGCGCGCCTCCTGCGCCTCGATGATCTCGGCGTAGAGGCAGGCCTCGGGCAGGCTGAAGAGCGTGTCGATCCAGGCGAAGCGCGGCAGGCTGAGGCGGATCTTCTCGTTGGTCTGGTAGCGGGCGCGGCGCTCGTCGAGTGAGAGCGGGCGGCGGCCGTGGTAGCAGCGGCCCACGTGGTTATGCCGGTCCATCTTGAAGATGTTGCCGAAGTCCTTGTCCACCACCAGGCCGCGGATCACGTACTCGTGGTCGTACTTGAGGTTGCGCAGCCAGGCCGGGTATCCGCGGCCCGACACCATCCGGTCGAGGGTCATGTGGAACGCCAGCTCCTCGATCTGCCGCATGGAGTACACCGCCAGCGTGTAGTCCATGTCGAAGCCCACCAGCGCGATCTCGTCCATCTTGAGCGCGCGGTTGGTGTAGACCTGCCGGCTGCGCGACAGCTCCAGGCCCTGGTGCTCGGGGCTCTGGATCAGGCGCGTCAGCTCGGGATCCCGCAGGACGTCCTGGATGGAGTCGGCGGGCGATTTCGGGATCGCCATGAAGGTCGATCGATGATCCTGCTGTCCCGCGACCCGCGCAAGTCTCCGCATGGCCCTGCCGCCGGCCGGACGCCTACTGGCACGCCGGCTCGTACTTCGCGGAGACGTGCGAGCCGGCGGCCGGCACCGCAGAGGGCGGGAAGACGATGCGGTTGGAGGCCGCGTCGTAGCTCCAGTTGGTCACCACCGCGCCGTCCACGGTCACCACGATGGCCGCGGGATCCTTGGGGTGCGCCGAGAGCGGGAAGCTGGTCAGCGGCAGGAGCAGGTTCCCCAGCGAGCTCTCCAGCATCGCGCCGAAGTTGTTCAGGTCGCAGATGTCCTCGAGATGGCCGCCCAGCTGCCGCGCGATCTCCATGTAGCGCGTGCCGATCCCTTCCACCGTGGAGCAGTTGTGCAGGGGCACGATGCCGGCGAAGGAGATGAGGTCGAGCGCGCCGTGCTTCACCTTCTTGAGGCGCGCGACGTAGTCGCTCACCGGCGCGGGGTTGACCACGTCGTTGGCGTCGTCGGCGTCGCTCACCGCCAGCAATGCGAGCCGCGCGTCGTCGCGGAGGAAGCCGGCGTTCCCGTCGTTGGGGAAGGGCGTGCCGGGAGCCTTGGTGCTGCTGATCAGCGGATCGGTGAGCGCTGCCACCACCGGGTCGAGGAAGCGCTCGTCGTAGTGGCAGATGCCCACGTTGGTGTTGGCGAAGAGCACGTTCTTCACGTCGGGCGTCTGCGGCGTCAAGAGCCGCGGGCGCGAGGCGTCCACCGGGAAGAAGCGGCCGGCTTCGCCCCCGCTGGCGCCACCGGGGCACTGCGAGAGTCCGGAGGTGTAGGGCGCCATGCCGGTGCTGGTGACGGCGATGTGGAAGTCGGCCTTGGCCCGGGCGATGCGATCCCAGAGGTGGTTGAGGTTCGCCGCCAGCGCCTGCTGCTCCTCCTTCATCGAGCCGCTGTTGTCGATGACGATCAACATGTCGACCTTGGGCGTGCTCTGGTCCCACTGGTCGAGGATGGTGGCGGAAGGCTGCGCGCCCCCGGTCAGGCCGGCCTGGAACGGCTCCGCGCGCATGTCGGTGTAGACGCGCGCCGCGCCGACGTCGTCGCCGTTGGAGGGCGGCGCATAGCCGATGGTGATGCCGGCGTTGGCGTTGGGCAGGATGCGGATGGGCACCGTTGCCGAGGCGGAGAAGGGCGCGCCCGAGGACTCCACCGCGGTGACGGTGACGGGGAAGCCGCACTGGTTGACGGCGAAGAGGAACTCGTTGGGGACGCGGCAGCTGAGCGTGGTGGCGCCGAAGTCCACCGTGGCGGGAGAGACGAAGAAGCAGCTCGGGTCGCCTGCCGCGATCACGTCCACCGTCTTGGCGGGCGCCGCCTTGTTGCTGACGTAGAACTGGACGGCGCCGGAGTACGTCTCCGCCTTCTCGGCCACGAACTCCAGCCGCACCGACATGCGGCCGCCCGGGGGCAGCGTCCGTCCGGCGGGAACGACCCCGCCTGGCCAGCGGAACTGCGGGCCGCCGGAGACCAGCACCGGGTCGCCCACGATGCAGTCGTCGGCGGTGGTGTTGATCAGCTCGAAGCCTTGCACCGCCGGCGTGAAGAGCTTCTGCGTGCCGAAGTTCACCGGCGCGCCCGGCTGCGTGTCGAGCGTGCAGGGCAAGAGCTCGCGGCCAGTGGCCGCCAGCGGCACCTCGAGGTGTGGGTGCAGCGCGTCGTTGGAGTCGATCACCAGTTTGGCCTGGGAGAGCCCCACGTGCTGTGGCGTGAAGGAGATGCGGATGGCGGCGCCGGCGCCCGGCTCGCCCACCGTCAGGGGCGTGGCCGTGCCCAGGGTCCAGGCGGGATCGCTTGCGACGACCGAGACGTTGTTGATGACCAGCGGCGCCACCGCCTGCGGATCGAGGCCCACGTTGGTGGCGGTGACGAAGCTGTTCCTGGTCGTTCCCAGCGCTGCCGGGCCCACGAAGAGCGACCTGGGCGTGACTTGCAGCACGGGCCCATAGGCGAATCCGGCCAGCGCGAGCAGCCCCGGTCCGCCGTCGGATGCGGCCATGCTGGCCAGGGCCGACTGCGCCCCCAGCGTCTGCGGCCGGAACCGGGCGGTGCCGCCCACCGTCTGCCCGGGTCCCAGCGTCAGCGGAAAGCCCGCGTTGTCGATGGCGGCGGTGAGCTCCGGGCTGCCGGACAGGGTCAAAGAGGCCACCGTGAGCGGCCCCTTGCTGGTGTTGGTGACGGTAAAGGGCTGCGAGACCTCCGCGCCCAGCTTCACGTTGCCGAAGTCGATGCTCTCCGGCCGCACCACGAGCAGCTTGTCCACGCCGCGGCCGGTAACGGCGATGCGCCGGGCCGAGCAGGTGGGGCAGGGAGTGACCATCACGGCCGAGGAGTACTCACCCAGGTGGTCGGGACGGAAATCGATGGTGACCACCATCGACTGCTCGGCCGGCAGCGCCTGGTCGTCGCCGGGCGGGTGCACCGTGAAGGCGGCGTCGGCGGGAGGAGCGATGGAGACCGCCGTCTCCGCATGACCGTCGTTGTTGGTCAATTGCAGATCTTGCCGCGCCGTCTCGTTGACCACCACGTCGCCGAAGTCGAAGGAGTCGCCGGAGAGCTGCGCCAGGCCGCGCACGGCGTGGCCGCGCAGGTCCACTGGCATCTGCGCGGTCTCGGGTGAGTCGGTGACCAGCTGCAGGGTCCGGGAATGCGATCCGAGCGCGGGCGGCCGGTAGCGCACGCGGAGCGCGGCTTTTTCGCCCGCGCCCAGCGTCACGGGCAGGCCGGTGACCTCGAAGGTCTCGTCCCCGAACGACGAGTTGGACTCGACGGTCATGGGGACGATGCCGTCGTTGCGCAGCGCCACCTCGTGCACCTGCTCCTTGCCCAGGGCCACGTCGCCGAAATCGAGGTTTGCGGGGGTGACGGACAGGCTTCCGCCGAGCTGGCGCACTTTCGAGCCGCTCGCGCCGCCGCACCCCATGACACAAAGGACGCATGCCGCCGCCCACGCCACCCGCATAGCCGCCCCATTCTCTGGGGACCCCAATCAGGTGTCCCCGTAGTGCCGCCATCTGGGGACACCCAATAGGGTCCCCCCATCTGGGGACACCCAATAGGGTGTCCCCGTCGTGCCCCATGTCCCACCCGTTGTCCCCATCTACGAGTACACGCCGCGTGCCAAGGGGCGGGCAGGGGAGCGGGCGCACGGAGCTGGGAAAGGCGGTTCCCATCCGTGGAAGCTTCCGCCCCGGCGGGTTACAAGGCATGCCAGCCATGGAGAACTGGTACGACCTCGACGCGGACCCGGCGCACATCGCCCGGGAACGCGAAAAGGCGCGCGCCCTGCGCAAGACGGCCTGGTGGCAGCGCCGCCTCCAGCGGGGGGTCTGCGCCTATTGCGGGAGGCCCACAGCCGCGCGGGAGCTCACCCTGGATCACGTGGTGCCGGTGGCGCGCGGGGGGCGGAGCGTGAAGGGCAACGTCGTGCCGGCGTGCAAGGAATGCAACAACCGCAAGAAGCTGATGACGCCGGCCGAGCAGCTCATGATCAAGCCTCTGGAACCCCCCAGCGAGGACTGATGGCGCTTCTGCCCGAGGATTTTCCCGTCGAGGAGCGATCACTCCCGAACGGGCTGCAGATCCGCCTGCTCACCGACAGGTCGCTCCCGGTCTGCACCCTCTACAGCTTCTTCCGCGTGGGCTCGCGCAACGAGAGGCCCGGGATCACCGGCATCTCCCACCTCTTCGAGCACATGATGTTCAACGGCTCGCGCAAGTACGGGCCCAAGGAGTTCGATCGCCGGCTGGAGTCGGCCGGCGGCACCTCCAACGCCTACACCTCCAACGACCTGACCGCCTACTACGAGGACTTCGCCTCCGAGGCGCTGCCGCTGGTGCTGGATCTCGAGTCGGACCGGATGGCGTCCTTGACCATCGACGACGTCTCGCTGGCCCGCGAGCGCGAGGTGGTGAAGGAGGAGCGGCGCTTCCGCACCGACAACGACATCGACGGGATGATGGACGAAGCGATGGGAGCGCTGGCCTTCCTCGCCCATCCCTACCGGTGGCCGGTGATCGGCTGGATGAGCGACATCGAGGCGATCACGCGGCAGGACTGCGAGCGTTACTTCCGGACCTGGTACGCGCCCAACAACTGCACGGCGGTGCTGGTGGGCGACTTCGAACCGGAGGCCGCGTTCGCGCAGATGGAGCGGCTCTATGGACCCATTCCGGCAGGCGAGGCCTTGCCGTCCGTGCCCACCGGCGAGCCGCCGCAGAAGGGCGAGCGCCGCGCCGAGATCCGCTACCCCTCCCAGGCGCCGGCGGTGCTGGTGGGATTTCGCGGCCCCGGCGGCAGCGATCCCGACTCGCTGGTGCTCGACCTGATCGAGACGGCCCTCAGCTCCGGCGAAGGCGCGCGGCTGAAGCGGGCGCTGGTGTACGAGCAGGAGCTGTGCGTGGACGCGCACGTCTATTTCAGCTGGCGCATGGATCCGGGGCTCTTCGAGATCTCGCTCAAGCTCAACCCCGGAGTCGATCCGGCGCGGGCCGAGAGCTCGCTCTTCGCCGAGCTGTCCAGGCTCTGCGACGAGGAGCTGCCGGAGCGCGAGCTGCAGCGGGCCAAGAACATGGTGCGCGCGCAGCTCTTGCGCGGCCTCTCCACCACCAACGGCCGCGCGCACACCGTCGGCCAGATGGAGGTGATGTTGGGGACCTGGCGGGCGATGCTGGACCTGCCCGATCGTTACGCCGCCATCACCGCCGCGGACGTCCGCCGGGTGGCGCAGAAGACCTTCCCCGCCCACCGGCGGAATGTGGTGACGCTCATCCCTGGCGAGGTGGAAGCGTGAGCTGGACCGACGTCGCGCTGCCACCGCTGCTCATCGAGAAGCTGCCCTCCGGTCTCACGCTGCTGGCCATCCAGCGGCGCGGGCTGCCGCTCTTCCATGCGCGCCTCTCGCTGCCCGCCGGAGCGTGCGAGGACCCGAAGGGGAAGGCCGGGCTGGCGCAATTCACGGTGGATCTGCTGCGCCGCGGGACGCGCCGCCGGCCGGCGCATGACGTGGACGACCTGATCGAATCGATGGGCGCGCAGCTGGCCGCGGAGGTCTCCAGCGAGGAGGCGGCGCTGGCGCTGACCGTCCCGGCGGAGCTGCGCGAGCAGGCCCTGGACGCGCTCCTGGAGGTGGCGCTGGAGCCGGCCTTCGAGCAGACCGAGGTGGCGGCGGCCCGGCGGCGGACGGTGGCGGGGCTGCAGAGCGATCTCGACGAGCCGGCGGCGGTGGCGGGGCGGGCGGTGGTGACGCTGGGGTACGGGCCGGGGCATCCGTATGCGCATCCCGCGGCGGGCTTCCGGCGCGAGGTGGAGACCTTCCAGCGCGAGGACGCGGCGGGGTTCCACGCCACGCGCTACCAGCAGCAGGGAGCGGTGCTGGCCGTGGTGGGGCAGTCCCCGCCCGAGGAATTGATCGAGGTCTCGAAGAAAAAGCTCGGGCAGTGGCAGGCGTCGTGGCCGGGGCACAGCCAGCGCGCCGCGCTGCACTTCTCGGCGCTTTTGCCGGGCCAGGGGCTGCGGGCGGTGGTGGTGCACAAGCCGGACGCGACGCAGGCGCAGGTGCGCATCGTGGCGCCGGGCCTGCCGCGCACCACGTCGCGCTACGCCGAGGCGGTGGTGACCAACACGGCGCTGGGCGGCGGCTTCACCTCGCTCCTGGTGGACGCCATCCGCGTCGACCGCGGCCTCAGCTACTCGGTGAACACGCGGCTGTACATGAACCGGCGCGCTGGCTTGAGCGTGTTCTCCAGCTTCACCAAGAACGAGACGCTGCGCGAGCTGGTGGACGTGGCGCTGGAAAAGATGAGCGCGTACGCGAAGGCCGGCCCCGCCGAGGACGCGCTGGAAAAGGCGCGGCGCTATCTCGCCGGTCTGTTCCCGCTGGGGCTGGAGAGCCACGAGGCGTTGGCGGAGCAGGTGGCGGACGTGCTGCTGGACGGGCTCGGGCTGGATCACTTGAGGACGTACCGCAGCCGCATCGCCGCAGTGAAGGCCGAGCAGGCGCGCGAAGTCGCCGCCGAGCTGTCGCCGGCGCGGGATGGGGCGCAGATCATCGTGGTGGGGGAGGCGGACATCGCGCGGCGCGCGCTGAATGGGCTGTGTCCGGTGGATGTGAGGCAGCTCGAGGAGTTCGGGTAGGCACCACGGTTCGCGTTCAGGTTCAGGTTCAGGTTCTGGAGTTTGGGTACTGGATCTTGGGCTCTGTGGGGCCGAGCCCCCCGCTCATGTCGGCCACTTCGCCGCCAGGGGTCATCGTAAGTCGGAGGGCGTTGTGCGTAGCGCTCAAGGACGCGCTGAAAGGCCAGCCAGGGCGGTGCCCGGCGCCGGTTGAAGCGAAAGACGAACTCGTCGAGATAGCGCTGCAAGTGCTTGTGAGAGACCCCGCCCTGGTGGTCTCGTAGCGCAGCCCATACTGGCGAGAGATCGTCACCACCGAACAGCCCGCTTTCGGTCCCGTGAGCTGGGCGATGATGCGGAACCAGATCCGCAACGGCGTGCGCGTCTTGATGACGAAGGCAGTCGGCCTCGCTCGCGAACTCCGCCTCGAACTGAAGCTGTGAAGGGAATATCTGCTCCTCCTCGAGACGGAGCGCAGCGAACGGGAAAGCGCTACGCCCGACGCCGCGGTGGCTCAGTCGCCGATGGCTGGCCACCAGACTCCGTACCAGACTCCACGGTTGTGCGCCCAATCAAGATGAATGGGCGTCCGTGCTCGCCACGGGTGCGATGCATCCTCTCAGTGGACGTCTCGGCCATCGTGGAGCGGATGACGGCGCCCCCCTTTGTACGTCGGTCCTCGGGCCGCATCATCGACCAGTAGCCACCTCGCCGCCCGGGCCATTGTCCGCCCCAATCGAGATGAATGAGCGCACATCCGCAGCGATGTCAGACCCCCTCTGTAGGCTGGCTCCATGAATCCAAGGCAGCAGGAGCTTCCCTTGAAGAGTTGGGGCGGTAAGCGTCGTGGTGCAGGTCGCAAGCCGAAGGGCAGGCGCAAGAATGTCCCGCACAGGCCGCGCCGGCCTTTCCGTCGTGGCGCCCTGCACATCACCACCAGGCTCCGGCCAGAGGTCTGGAACCTCCGCTCGCACCGCTGTTTCCGCGCCCTGCGCCGCGCCTTTGCCGGCGGGTGCGCGCGCTTCGGTGTCCACCTCGTCCACTTCTCGGTTCAGGGCAACCATCTGCACATGATCGTCGAGGCGCCCGACGCCGAATCACTGGCCCGCGCCATGAAAGGGCTCGAGGTCCGCATGGCCCGCGCGCTGAACAGGGTGATGCGCCGCCGCGGCCCGGTCTTCGCGGACCGCTATCACGCGCACTTGTTGAGGTCGCCCCGCGAGGCGGCCAACGCCATCCGCTACGTCCTGGAGAACTGGCGCGTGCACAAGCTCTGCGCGCCTGGCGTCGAACAGCACGTGGTGGATCCCTATTGCTCCACCGCCTGGCGCGACACGTATCCGGCGCTGACAATGCCGCCTGAGGGATGGTTACTCAGCGTCGGAAGCAGATCAACCGAGCAACGAATGCGCCCAACGGGATGAGCCCGAACACCCGAACTCGAACCCTCACATCTTGTGCGTGAACCCAAACCCCAACACCACATCCGGCGCATTCGACACGTACGCCCACTGCAACACGCTCCTCGAATTGTGTCCCGGCGTGAAATCCTCGCTCAGCCACATCGAGAACGGCCCCCGCCGGAACCCGAAGCTGATCTGATTATGCGGTCTGAACCCCGCATACAGCCCGCTCGCCAGCAACGCGTCGTCCGTTCCGCCGGTGTCCACCCAATGCCACCCCTTCTCGAGCAGCGGCGACAGCCAGCGATCCTCGACCAGGAACGTGTTTCCAAGGAGCTCCAGCTCCACCGACATCTCGACGGAGTAGTGCCACTCCTTGGGCTGCAGCTCGGTTGGCGCCGCCAGATGCGAGAAGCGGCTCACCGCAGCCATCCCATGCACGGTCAGCCATTCCAGCGCGGGCCAGGTAGCCATCAGTCCGATCCCCGCGTCGAACCCGCCGGATCCGCCGGCGGCTCCGAGCGATCCGATCGGCGCCTTCAGATCGAGCCGCGCCGCCAGCGCCACCGGCCCTTCGAACAGCGCCATCTGCGTCCGCGCCGTCAGATCGCCCGGAGCCAGGGTGGGCGAGGTGATGTTGAAGGCGCGCCCGCCGCTGTCCGCGTAGAGAAGCTGCACCTGGTTTCGCGGGAAGGACGCGCGCTGGTAGTTGAAGGCGCCGACCAGGGAGTGCCAGCCCTCGATGGGCCGGTCGCTCCAGCCACCCCAGTGCTCGGTGAGCCTCCACTCCACTGCGGTCCACGCGCGGGGCAGCCATGGCCACGGCCATGGCGCCCGCGCGCGCAGCGACAGCGAGTCGGCCTGCTCGTCCAGCCACTGCGTCGCCTGCGCCGGCCCGCGCTGCACCGTCATCGGCTCGTTCCAGGTGTTGGCGATGCTGTAGCGCACCTCGAAGTCGGGGCGGTCGATGGGCCTCGCGTCCGCCGCCGTCATGTCGAGGAAGAGCTCGCGCAGCGGCCCCTGCGTGCGCAGCCCCAGCGGGCCGCCGGTGGCGAGGATGAGTCCGAGCGCGAAGAGCACCGACGCGAGCGTACCCGAACCCCGCTCCGGGCGCGCCCCATGCAGCGCAAGGCCAGCGGGGGCGCGCAGGTTTTTCGCGTTTTTGTGGCTCCCGCGCAAAAAATGACGGGCGCAGTTGTCGCCAGTCGGCGAGGCACCCTGGCGCTCTCGCGTCGATTGTGCCCGCGCTGGTTGTCGCGGCGCATCACTGCGGACGCCACCGATCTCCGGCCACATTCCAGCCGGAGACGCCTTCACCTCGCCGTCTCGATTCCCTCACCTCACGCTCGCCGTCCCGCTGCAATCCGATCGTTCGCCGAGCCGGTCCAGGTGCAGGGAATTCGTATGGCATGGAACTTCCAATACCCGACACGCGGAGGCGCACATGATGCGCATTCGCGGGCTGATCTTCGCAGTTCTCGCCGTCGGTTGCGCAACCCGTTCGGGCGCGCGCCGCGACGTGTTGTGGCCCGCGCCGCCCGCCACCGCGCGCATCCGTTTCGTCGCCACGCTGGGCAGCGAGGAGGACCTCGAGGGCTCGATGCGGTCGTTCTGGCGCGCCCTCGCGGGCAGCAGCGCCGCGCACCACCTCTACCATCCGGTCGGCGTCGCGGTGGCGCGCGACGGGAGCCGCCTCTACGTCACCGATCAGGCGCTGGGCGAGCTCTTCGCCTTCGACCTCACAGGCCACGTGGTGACCGTGGTTTCCAAGGAGCGGCTGGGGGGCGTGGCCATCGGCGTCTGCGTCGACGACGAGGGCGACGTCTGGACGGTGGTCCCCGAGCGCAAGACGGTGGTGCGCCTCTCGGGCGATCTGAGCAGCCTCTCCGGCTTCGAAATCAAGGACGCCGACCGCCCCACAACGGTCGCCGTGGACCGCGCCGCGGGCCGCGTCTTCGTCGGCGACACCTCGGGCACGCAGGGCGAAGGGCACGCCGTGCGCGTCTACGATCTCGCCGGCAAGCCGGTGGCGACGTGGGGCAGGAAGGGCGCGGGCCCCGGCGAGTTCTTCTTCCCCACCTTCGTGGCGGTCCGCGACGGCAAGCTCTACGTCGCCGACACGCTCAACGCGCGCGTGCAGGTGCTGGACGCCGGAACCGGCGAGCCGGTGGCCGTGGTCGGCGAGCGCGGCGACCGCATCGGCAACTTCGACAAGCCCAAGGGGTTGGCGTTCGACACCTTCGGCAACCTGTATGTCGCCGATTCCTTCTGGAGCAACGTCCAGATCTTCAACGCGCGCGGGCAGGTGCTGCTCTTCTTCGGGGGACGCGGCGACTCGCCTGGCTTCCTCTCCAATCCCGCGGGGATCGCCATCGACGCCAAGAACCGCATCTACGTCGCCAATCCGCTCAACTTCCGCATCGAGATCTACCAGCTGGTCAACACCAGCGCTGCCGACAGCGACGCGCAGTCGCCCCTGGCGGCGGGCACCCAAGGAGCAAACCGATGAAGCTGCATGCCGCCGCCGCCGCCACTGCGCTCCTCTCCGCGGGCGCTTCGTTCGCGCAGGCAGCGCCGCCGGTCAACCTCACCGAGAGCAAGCACAACTTCCAGCTCCAGACCAACAACGTGCGCGTCGCCGCCGGCCAGACCGAAGACGGCAAGTGCGTCTTCTGCCACACGCCGCACAAGGGCGCGTCCTCGCTCCTGCTCTGGAACCACACCTTCTCCACCAGCGACTACGCCTGGACCGACGCCACCCGCACCACCGGCGGCACCACCTACCCGACGAACCTACGGACCTGGAGCGGCTCCACCGCCAAGTGCCTCTCCTGCCACGACGGAACCGTCTCGGTGGGATCGATCTACTGGAGCAACGCGCAGCTCCCGCCCGAGATCGTGATGGCCGGCCCGGATCAGACCGGCGGCAAGATCAGCAACCCTTCCTACGTGATCACGGGGGCCGGCGCGGGCGGCGGCGACATGAAGGGCAACCACCCGGTGGGGGTGCCGTTCCCGTACAACAACCAGGCCTCCACCTACAACGGCATCAGCAGCGGGCCTGACGTGCGCCTCAACCAGTGGGTGGCCACGCCCGCCGGCGTGAAGATCTTCGGCGCCGGCGGCGCGGGTGGCCCCGTCGCGGGCGCAGCCGGCATCGAGTGCGCGAGTTGCCATGATCCCCACGCGACCGGCAACGCCTTCTTCCTGCGCGTGACCAAGAGCCAGAGCCAGCTCTGCCTCTCCTGCCACCAGAAGTAACCAGGCCAACTTGAGGACGCCCCCCCGATGCGCCCCCGGTTCCACGCCACCAGTGTCGCCCTCCTTGCGCTCGCCACCGCGGCGCAAGGAGGAGTGACGGGCTCGATCACCGTGCGCGGCCACGCAGCACAGGGCGGCGGCCGGTTCGGGATGCCGGACGAGCGCGCGCTGGACGAGCTCTTGCAGATCAACGCCGCCGGCTTTCCCTTCGGCGACGACGCGATGCTGCTGAGCGGCTCGATCAACGCTTTGAACTCCAACGCGTTCGGGGCGCGGCCCTACCGCAGCAGCGGCCTGGGGTGGAGCGTCTCCACGGGCCTCTTGCCGCTGCGCGGCTACCCGCTCACGCTCTTCGCCAACGGCGGCAACTTCTCGGGGGACGCCGGCTCGGGGATCTGCTGCGGCTCGCAGCAGCAGTTGCTCGGGTTCGGCGGCCGGCTCAACCTGCCGGCGGAGCGCGCCCGGCCGGCCATCCGCGCCTCCTACGAGCAGCGGGAATCCGACGTCCTGTTGGGCGCGCTTCCGGTCCACGAGCAGCGGCGGACCGTGGCCAGCGGCGTGTCGTGGTTCAGCGGCCAGGATCGTCTGGACGTGGACGCGCGGCGCGAGGAGCTGCGCTCGAGCGCAGGCGACAGCCTGCAGCACACGCTGGTGGCCGCCACGGGCACGGCGGACCGGCAGACCACGCTCAGCGGCATCGACGTGCGTGCAGCCGCCCCGGAGGCCGAGCAGCGTTCCGAGGACGACGTCTCGCTGGTCCACCGCCAGCGTTGGTCGGATTTGCTCTCCAGCCAGCACGGCGCCTCGTTCACCCAGACCCGCTTCGCCGGCGTCACCGGGCGGCGCGAGGAGCTCACCAGCGCCGTGACCGTGCGCCCGATGCGGGCCCGCGACTTCACCATCGACGCCGACGCGGAGGGCTCGCGGCAGGAAGTGCGCGGCGGCGTGCGGCAGGACGACGGCGTGGGATACGGCGGCGGGGCGCGCGCGGCCTACGGCTTCCTCTTCGGACCCGACCGCCTGCTCGTCGGCACCGGCGCGCACTGGGACCGGATGGAGGGCGGCCTGGGTCTCACCGGCGACCGGACCGCGCTCTTCACCAGCCTGGGATACGCGCTGGCGCGGATCCAGGACTTTCGCGCCGAAGGGCGCTACACGCTCACCGGGGTGCTGGCGCCGGCCAGCCGCGGAGGCCGCCGCGTCGAGAACGCCGCGCAGCTCATCGCCACGCTGCAGGCCACCGAACGGCTGCAGTTGGAGGCGCAAGCCGGCTTCATCGACCAGGTGCAGCAGATCTTCGTGGTCTCCGACGCGGCTTCCGGCATCCAGAAGGACCGGAACTGGAACGCGCTCTTTCGCGTCACGCGCTCGCTGTACCTGGGCTCGCTGCGCGCCGACGCCAGCTACACGCGCGGCCGATCCTTCCGCGAAGGCGACGTGTTCGTCGCGCTGCTGCCGGTCTCCCGCGAGATCGTGGCCGCCGGAGGCGGCATCAGCCTGCCGCTCAGCTACCGCGCCGGCTTCGACGCCCGCGTGCAGGCCTCGCGCACCTCGCTGGAGGCGGGGCCGCCCATCGCCAGCGTGACCGGCGGCGGATCGCTGACCTATCGCTTCGGCAAGATCAGCCTGCGCGGCGAGTATTCGTTCGAGGCAGGCTCCCTCGCCGGCGCCACCACCTTCCGACATCAGATCGACGTGGCTTTCGTGCGCGCCTTCGAGGTATTGCGATGACGGGCCGCCTGCTGCTTTGCGCGGCGCTGCTCGCCGCCTGCGCCCACCGCCCCGAGCCGCGCCGCCTCGGTACCTGGGCCGCATCCGACCCATCCTGGCCGGAGCGCGATCAGCAGCCGCGCGTCCGTTACGTCGGCGAGCTGCGCATGCCGGAGAACCTGGGCATCGAGCGCTCGCGCTGGAGCCGCTTCTGGGCCATCTTCGCCGGCGATCCCGAGAGCGACGAGATGGTGCGGCCGGTGGCGGTGGCTGCCGCGGCCGACGGGCGCATCGCCGTCTCCGACTCGGGGCGGCGCGCCGTGCACGTCTACGATCCGGTCCGCGGCGAGTACCACCGCATCTTCGGCCACCTGGCCGCTCCCGCCGGCGTGGCCTTCGCTCCCGACGGCACGCTCTGGGTCTCGGACCCCGAAGCGAGGCGCGTGTACGGGCACGATCGCCAGGGCAACGTCACGCGCGTCCTCCAGGACTACGCCCGCCCCACCGGCCTGGCCATCTCCGGGGACGGCAAGTCGCTCCTGGTGGTCGACACGGGATCGCACGCGGTGGTGGCCGAGCCGCTGGTCGGGGGCGAGCGCTGGTACTTCGGCGGTCGCGGTGGCGCTGCCGGCAAGATGAACTACCCCACCTGGATCGCGGTGGGGCGGGCCGGCGAGATCTACGTCTGCGACGCGCTCAACTTCCGCATCCAGCAGTTCGACGCGCGCGGCGCATTCCTGCGCGCGGTCGGGCAGCTCGGCGACGGGCCGGGCGATCTCTCGCGGCCCAAGGGAATCGGGCTCGATGGCCGCGGCGACCTCTACGTGATCGAGGCGGACGCCGACGTGGTGCAGGTCTTCGAGCCGGGCGGCGCCCTGGCGCTGATCTTCGGCGGCCGCGGCGTGACGGAGGGGAAGTTCTGGCTGCCGCAGGGCGCGGCCGTGGACGGCAGCGACCGGCTCTTCGTCGCCGACGCGTACAACCACCGCGTGCAGGTGTTCGAGCTGCTGCCGGGGCCGGGAGCGAAGCCGTGAGCTTCCTCCTCGCCATCCTGCTGGCGCAGGCCGTCTCCAACATCCGCGCCACCAAGCACAACCTCTCCGCGCAGGGGGGCAACGCCGTCCGCGCCGAGAGCGAGGATCAGGTCTGCGTCTTCTGCCACACGCCGCACGGCGCCTATCAGTCGAAGCCCATCTGGAACCGCAACCTCGACTACCAGGCGTCCGCGCTCTACACGCTCTACTCGTCGAGCACGCTGGACGCGGTCCCCAGCCGGCCCAACGGCGCCACGCGCCTCTGCCTCTCCTGCCACGACGGCGTGCTGGCGCTGGGCGCGGTGATGACCCTGAACGCGCAGCACAACGCCAACATCCCCATGGCCAACGGCGTGACCACCATGCCGCAGGGCAACACGCTTCTGGGCCTGGACCTGCACAACGATCATCCCGTCTCCATCGTGCCGGACACGTCCGATCCGGAGATCCAGCTCCCGCCGGTGGGCGACCCGATTCTCCTCCAGGAAGGCGCGACGCCGGGAGTGAAGAATACGGTGCAGTGCACCAGCTGCCATGAGCCGCACCTCCAGACCTTCAAGTTCCTGCGCAAGGACAACCTGCGCGGCGCGGTCTGCACCACCTGCCACACCAAGCAGGGATGGATCGGCAGCCGCCACGAGGCCTCGCTGGCGCCCTATCCCGCCAGCGGCAGCACCACGGTGGGCGATCGCGCCTGCCTCAACTGCCACACGCCGCACAACGCCGTCTCCCCGGCGCGCTTGCACACCACCGCCAATCTCTCCGGCGGCCCGCTGCCCTGGGCCGAGGAGAACGTGTGTCTGCAATGCCACCGGCTGGGCGGAACCGGCGTCGATCCTTCGCGCGGGAAGCCCGCGCCGGATCTGCAGACGCAGTTCAGCAAGTTCACCCACCATCCGGTGGAGCTGACCACCGACACGCACCAGCCCGAGTTCACCGCGCGCCAGCCGGCTCCGGAGCCGGTGCTGAACACGGTGGCCAAGCACGTGGAGTGCGCCGACTGCCACAACCCCCATCAAGTGCAGGCGCTGCCTCAGCTCCCCTCGAGCGACACGCGCAACGTCCACACCGGCATGCGCGGCATCGCCAAGGACGGCAGCGAAGCGATCGACTCGGCGAGCCGGCCCGTCCAGCAGTGGGAGATCTGCTTCCGCTGCCACGGCGACAGCTTCGCCTTGACCATCCCGCCGTCCGCGACCCGGCCGCCCTCGGGCTCCAACAAGCGGCTCGAGTTCCAGCCCACCAACCGCTCCTTCCACCCCGTGGGCGATCCAGGCAAGAACCAGTCGGCCTTCCTCAACAACTTCAACGTCGGCGGGCAACTTCAGGGCAACGCCTGGGACGGCACGCCGCTCGACCGCACCAAGACCCTGCTCTGCACCGACTGCCACAACAACGAGTCCACCTCCGACGTGCAGGGCAGCGCGCGCAACTCGTCCGCGGGACCCAAGGGGCCGCACGGCAGCAGCAACGCGCGCCTGTTGCGCGCCAACCTCTCCTTCGCCGTCGGCTCGGACGCCGGCCCTCCCTTCGGCGGCTTCAATGCCAACAACTTCGCGCTCTGCTTCCGCTGCCATGACGTCAACCGCCTCACCGGCCAGAGCGGTAGCCGCACCAACTTCTTCCAGAACGGCGGCGTGGGCGCGGGCCGGGGCAACCTGCACTGGGTGCATCTGATCGACAAGACCAACGCCAACTGCATCGAGTGCCACTACAACATCCACTCCAACGTCGAGGCGGCGAACACCGAGTACGTGAACGTGCCGCCCTCCGGCAGCACGCACCTGATCAACTTCGCGCCCACCGTCCTGCCGTTCCCCGGGAACGATCCCAACACGGGGCGCAGGTACACGCGGCCGGCCTGGGGCTTCACCGCCTCGGGCGATCCGTACTGCTTCCTGCGCTGCCACGGGCAGAACGCGATGGACGGCAGCAAGTCCGTCTACAGGCCGCCGTCGCCATGAAGCGTCCCCTCGCCATCGCCGCCGCCTTGCTGGCCGCGGGCGCGCGCGGCGACATCTACCAGACGCCGCACAACTTGCTGGGGGCCGTGCCGCCGATGCGTGGGGCACCGGCGCCGGCCACCCAGCCGCTGTGCATCATCTGCCACGTGCCCAACCGCATGCCGTACGAGGTGCGCCTCGCGGTGTGGGGTGGGCCGGGGCAGAACGGCGCCCTGGACGTGCGCGCCGATCCGGCCGGCCCGCCGCGGTCGCTGCGCTGGGCGGGATCTACCTTGCGCTGCCTCTCCTGCCACGATGGAACCGTCTCCTCCATCAACATCACCTTCCGGCCCAGCTCCACCTCGCTGCTCAACGAGCCCGCCAGCGGTCCCGCCCGCGCGCTTTCGCTCCCCTCCAGGGATGCGCTCGATCCTGCCGGGCCGGTGATGGGCAACCATCCCGTCGGGGTGCCCTATCCGCTGGAGTTCAAGGGCGGGACCTTCCGCGCCATCGGGCCTCGTTCGGTGGCGCTGGGCGCCGACTGGAACCCCGACCCGCGCGAGCACGGTCTCAAGCTGGTGGCCGACAAGTCCGGCTTCACCGTGGGGCCGGGCAGCGCGGGCGTGGAGTGCGCCACCTGCCACGATCCCCACGGGACCCCCAACGCCTACTTCCTCCGCCTGCCCTTGACCGGGAGCCAGCTATGCCTTGGTTGCCACCGCAAGTGATCGCGTTGGCGCTGCTGGCAGCGGCGCCGGCCACGCCTCCGCAAGGACCCGGCGACGATTGCCTCGCCTGCCACGGCGCGCTCGCGGTGAAGAAGATCGTGCACCCGCCGGTGAAGAACGGGCTCTGCGTCGCCTGCCACGAGCCCGCCGACGAGCACTCCCACCGCTTCGTCATGCGCCAGGAGGACAAGCGGCTCTGCACGCAGTGCCACGCGGGGCGCAGCAACGAGGCCGTGCTGCACAACCCGGTGGTGCAGGGGCTCTGTCTCGCCTGCCACGATCCGCACCAGTCCGACAATCTGGCTCGCCTGCGCAAGCCGGTGAAGGACACTTGCACCACCTGTCATCCCTCCAAGCGGCTGGAGGACGCGCACGCCGCCACCAAGCACGGCGCCCTGGATCCCGAGCAGAACCCCAAGGTGTGCGTGGCCTGCCACGATCCGCACCAGAGCCCTTACGCCAAGCGGCTGAAGGCCGACCCGCCCATGGAGGTCTGCCTCACCTGCCACGACAAGCCGCTGCAATCGCCCACCGGGCCCTTGCTCAACATGAAGGCCTGGCTGGATCAGCACCCGGAGACGTGGATGCGGCACGGGCCGGTGCGCGAGGGGCAGTGCCAGCTGTGCCACAACCCCCACGGCACCGACAACCTGCGCATGCTGCGCGCGCCGTTCCCGCGCGACTTCTACGCGCCGCTCGAGGCGCCGGAGGAGACCTACGCGCTGTGCATGGGCTGCCATGACCGCCGCCTGCTTCAAGAGAGATATCTCAAAGACAAAGCGGGGCCGCACCGCGAGGTGGAGTGGACCGAGCGCGAAGAGGGCAAGCGCCTCACGCGCGAGGGCATCACCGGCTTCCGCAACGGCGACGAGAACCTGCACTGGCGGCACGTGAACAAGCCCGACAAGGGGCGCACCTGCCGCGCCTGCCACGACTTCCACGCCAGCAACAACCCCAAGCACATCCGCGAGACCACCAAGTTCGGCAACTGGGAGTTCAAGCTCAACTATCGCAAGACCGAGACGGGCGGCGGGTGCAGCCCCGGCTGCCACGTGGAGCGGCACTACGACCGCGTCACCAAGCAGGAGAACCCCAGGTGAACCTGGCCGCGCTCATCGCCGCCTCGCTGGTGGTGCCCGGGCAGGGCGCGCAGACCACGCGCGCCTCGATGCGCGTGATCGTCGAGGCGCAGGGAACGGTTGCGCTGCAACCCGGCGGGCAATGCAGCAGCGCCTTCGGGTTCGCGCACTGCAAGGTGGATCTGGCGCCGGGCGTGAACCTGATGACGCTGGTGCGCGGCGGCGCGCCGGAGCCGCTCACGCTGCTGCGGCAGGTGACCACCTCGCAGCAAGTCCCCGGCGTGGATCAGGCAGGGTTCGGCGTGGCGAGCGTGCACCGGCCCGAGGTGGAACAGGTGTGCGCGAAGTGTCACCCCATGGACGAGGCGAAGGGCCGCGCCCCTGGCGACTCGATGCTCGGGACGGAGTGCACGCGCTGCCATGCCGACGTGAGCTTCCGCCCGCGGCAGCACGGCCCGGTGGCGCAGGGCGCGTGCCTGATGTGCCACGAC
The DNA here is from genome assembly GCA_035655715.1 of Myxococcales bacterium. Lineage (GTDB taxonomy): Bacteria > Myxococcota > Myxococcia > Myxococcales > 40CM-4-68-19 > 40CM-4-68-19. The sequence continues at coordinate 23,215 of DASRTX010000195.1, forward strand.
GCGGCCTCCACGCCGCAGCGCTACGCGGTGCGCTGGCCCATCCAGGAGACCTGCTTCCGCTGCCACCAGGACATCCAGGGGCAGATGCTGCGCAAGGCCTACCGCCACGGACCGGCGGCGGCGGGACGCTGCACCACCTGCCACGACCCGCACGGCTCGGACAACGAGTTCTGGCTGAAGAAGCCGGTCTTCGATCTCTGCACCAATTGCCACACGGAAAAGGCGGACGGCCGACACGTGCTGGTGGGCTTCGTCTACGGCGACACCCACCCGCTGCGCGGGCGCGATCACCCGCTCAAGCCGGCGCCTTTCTACTGCTCGTCCTGCCACAACCCGCATGCAGCGCAGTCGCGGTTCCTCTGGCAGTTCGACGCCACCGAACGGGAGCAGCTATGCGAAACCTGCCACCGAAAATGACCACCAATGCTCCGGGCAGAGCGGGGAGCCTCCTCCTCGCCCTGCTGGCGGTGGGGGGGCCCGCCCTGGGCTCCGGGCGTCCGCCGAAGACCGGCTCGGCCGAGCCGGGCATGCGTACATATAGTCCGCCCGACCATCCGCCCCCGGAGCCGGCCGCTACCCCAGAGCTGATGCAGATGGGCGAGCGCGTGTACAAGGGCGCCTGCCTCGGGTGTCACGGCGAAAAGGGCGACGGAGAGGGCCGGGAGGGCAAGTACCTGCCCATCCCGCCGCGCAACTTCACCGTCGGCCAGTTCACGCTGCGCACCACGCCCTCGGGTTCGCTGCCGCGGGGCACCGATCTCTTCCGCACCATCCGCCGCGGCATCCGCCCCGACATCGACATGGCGTCCTTCACCTTCCTCTCCGACCGCGAGGTCTGGGCGGTGATCGCGTACGTGCGGACCTTCTCCCCGCGCTGGAAGGAGGAGAAGCCGGGCGAGCCCGTGGTCATCGCCGAGCCGCCTCCGCAGACGCGCCCGATGGTGGAGGCCGGCCGCAAGGTCTTCATGGACACGGGCTGCTTCGCCTGCCACGGCGAGCAGGGTCGCGGCGACGGGCCGGCGGCGGCTGCGCTGACCTACGACAGCGGGTTGCCGGTGAAGCCCGCCAATCTCACCCGCCCCGACTGGTTCAAGGGCGGCCCGACGGCGACGGACGTCTACCGCACCTTCATCACCGGCATGGACGGCACGCCCATGCCGTCGTTCGCGGACTCGCTGTCGGAGGAGCAGCGCTGGCAGCTGGTCTACTTCGTGCTCTCGCTGGGCAAGCCGGAGACGAGCGCGCAGAAGTAGTAGCTTGCCTTCCCGTGAGGGTCCTGCACCGCGACGCCGTCCTGATCGCCGTCGACAAGCCGGCGGGCGTGCTGACCGTCCCAGGCCGCGGGGACGACGCGGTTCCGCTCTCCGCGGCCATCCGTGAGCTTGCGCCGGAAGCGATGCCCGTCCATCGCCTCGATCGCGACACCTCCGGCGTGGTCGTGTTCGCGCTTGGTCCGTCCTCGCATCGCGCGCTCAGCGCAGCGTTCGAGGGGCGGCGCGCGGAGAAGAAATACGCGGCGCTGGTGCGCGGCGACCTGGCGGCGGCGCGCCAGATCGACCTGCCGCTGATCGAGGGGCGCAAGGGAAGCATGCGCGCTGCGAGGGCTGGAGAGACCGGCTTGCAGTCGTCGACCGACGTCGAGCCCGAGGAGCGCTTCGGCGCGTTCACGTACTGCATCTGCTCCCCGCGCACCGGACGCACGCATCAGATCCGCGTGCACCTCGCCGCCATCGGACATCCGCTGGCGGTCGATCCGCGCTACGGCGAGCCCGGGCCGCTGCGCGCCAGAGAGCTGTGGAGCGGGGCGCCGGATGCCGTCGCGCTCAACCGCACGCCGCTGCACGCCCTCTCGCTGCGTATCCCGCATCCGGCGGGCGGCTGGCTCCTGCTCGAGTCGCCCCTCCCGGAGGACATGTCGCGCTGCCTGGATCTCCTACGGGCGGCGCGACGTGCCTGACTACTTCCCGTGCACCAGCGTCTTCACGTCGGCCTTGAACGCCACCTGGATCTTGTCGCCCCGCACTTCCTGCACCAGCCCGATGCCGAAGGTCGGGTGCTGGATCACCTCGTCCGCCGTGAACTTGTCCTTCGCGGAATACTTGCGCGCGCGGGTCAGGTCCTTCCCGGCGAGCAGCGCGTCCCAGCTGGTCACCGCCGGCCGCGCCTCGCGCCGCTCGCGCTCCTCGCGGGGTTCCCAGCCGCTCTTGCGCGAGGCCACTGCCGCCGCGCCGCGATAGTTGTGCTCGCCCTGGCAGGTGTTGCACCGCACCCGCGCGGGGCGCGACCCCACCATCGCCAGGATGGTGTGTCCCAATGTCATCTTGCAGCGGGTGCACCAGGAGTCGATGTCGCCGCCGACCTTCGTTGCGTTGGCCATGAATGGCCCGACATTAGATCACAACGCGGCGGATGTGCGCGCTGATTCGCGTGACGACCTCATAGTTGATGGTCTGGGCCCAGACCGCCAGCTGGTCGGCCGACACCTGCTCCTCGCCGTCGCGCCCCAGAAGCGTGGCGGTGAGCGACCCCTCGCCGCGCGCGCGGGTCACGTCGATGACCACGTGGTTCATCATCACCCGGCCCAGCACCGGACAGCGCTGCCCCTCCACCAGAGCGTGCGCGCGCGAGGAGAGCAGCCGCGGATATCCGTCGAAGTACCCCATGGGCAAGACGGCGATGCGCGTGTCCACCGGGCACCGATATGTACAGCCGTAGCCCACGTAGCTGCCCGCCGGCAGCCACTTGGTGAGCTGGCTGCGGCACCGCCAGGAGAGCACCGGCCGCAGCTCGGGCACGTGGCCGGTGAGGGCGCGCATGGAGAGGCGCGTCTCGCTGGACGGCCACAGGCCGTACAGGGCGATGCCGACACGCACCGCGTCGTAGCGGGCGTGGGGCAAGAGCAGGGCCGCGGCGCTGGCCGCCACATGCCGCTCCAGCCGCGCGGTGAGCCCCAATCCCTCCCGCACGCGCCGCGTGCCCTCGTCGAATGCCGCCAGCTGCTGGGCCGCGTAGGTCTGCTCGGTGACGTCCTCGGTGTTGGCGAAGTGCGAGAGCACGCCGGCCACCTCGATCGCGTCCCGGGCCTGCGCCAGGAACTCCACGCCGGCAGTCAGCTCACCCAGCGTGAAGCCTTCACGGCCCAGCCCGGTGTCGACGTGGACGTGCACCCGCAGCCGGAGGCCGGCAGAACGCAGCGCGCTCACGAAGCGGGCCTGTCCGGCGTCGGTGAGCACGAGATCCACGCCGGCGCGGGCCAGCTCCACGGCCTCTTCCGTCTCCACCGCGCCGAGCACCAGCACCTGCCGCCGCGCCACGCCCTCGCGCTCCTCCCACGCACGCACCGCCAGGCCGTCGCGCGGATCGATGACGTAGAGCGCGTCGCAGGCCGCGTGGGCGGCCGGCAGCACCTGCGCGAACCCGTGCCCGTACGCGTTTCCCTTGAGCACGCCGCCGAGCCTCACGCCCTGGCCCAGCACCTCGCGGAGCAGTCGCGCGTTGTGGGCCAGCGCCTGCGCGTCGATCTCCAGCCAGGGCGCCTGCGCTGCGAACCGCGGATCGGGGGGCGGCGGCATGCGCCGCAGACTACCGCAAGCGCGCCTGCTGTTCCGCCGGATCCGCGAACGCCCCGCGAAGTGCAGAGAGCACCGCTTCGCGATCCTCGGCGGTCAGCGCGCTCCGCCCGAGGAGGGCGCGCAGGTGGTCGTCGCTGCGCACGGCGAGCTGCAGCCAGTCCGGCCTGCGCGGGAAGGTGCGCAGGATCGATTCGCCCCGGCCCCGCTCAGCGGCGGGATGGGCGAAGAGCAGGGCCGCGTAGGCGATGTCCCAGCGGTCCGTCTCGTCGAGCGCCTCCCCGAAGGCGGGCATGGCCGTGCCCGGCACGCCGAACGTGACGGCGTTGAAGATCCGCTGCGGGCTCAGCCGCGCCACTTCGGCCTTCGACGAGAAGGCGGTGGGCCGCGTGGGCAGCTCCAGCGCCGCTACTTGTGGAGTCCCGTCCACGCCGTGGCAGGCGGCGCAGGCCTGCCCGTACAGGCGCGCGCCGCGCTTCAGATGGGGCGCCTGCGCGGGCAGCACTTCCAGCCGGAAGCGTTGCGCGATGCGCGTCGACAGCGCGGCGGCGCGCGGCACCACCGCGCCGGGATTGCCGCGGGCCGTGATCCGCGCGCCCAGCTCTTCGGCCTGCGCCGCCAAGTCGGGCGCCCCCGCGGTCCGCAGGTCGGCGGCGGCTTCAGAGGCGAAGATCCGCTGCTCCTCCAGCTCTTGCGGGGTGAGCACCTCGCCGCCAGGGCCCACGGCCGAGGCGTAGTCGTCCGCCACGTAGCGGAGCAGCGCATGCGCGCGCTGCGCCTCGACGGGGGCCGCGGCCAACAGCAAGGCGAGGAGCATGTGGCCACGCTGTCCATCGGCGCGCCGCCGCGCAACGCACCCTCGTTCAGCAGCGGACACAAGCTCGCGCCCGCGTGCGTCTCGGGGTACAACGCCGCGCAATGGCAGAGCAGAGCGCCGTGGCGCCCCGCAGGCCGCCGGAATGGCTCAAGCCGCTGCAGCGCCCCATCGAGGTGCTGGGCGAGCTGTCCATCTTCGTCGGGCAGTCGGTCCTGGCCATCTTCCGCCGGCCCTGGCGCATCGGGCTGCTCATGGCGCAGCTCGAGTTCATGGCCTACGGCTCGATGTTCGTGGTGGGCCTGACCGGCCTCTTCACCGGCATGGTGCTGGCCCTGCAGACCGTCTACGCCTTCGGCCTCTTCAACGCCCAGTCGCTGGTGGGCGCCACGGTGGAGATCTCGCTGGCCCGCGAGCTGGCGCCCATCTTCACCTGCATCGTGCTGGTGGCCCGGGTGGGCTCCGCCGCCGCCACCGAGCTCGGCACCATGCGCGTCACCGAGCAGATCGACGCGCTCGAGACCATGGCGGTGGACCCGCTCAACTACCTGGTGGTGCCGCGCATCGTCGCCGCCGCCCTGGCCGCACCCGTGCTCACCATGCTCTTCAACGCCATCGCGCTCTTCGGCGCCTACGGCATCGCGGTGTGGCTCAAGGACCTCTCGCCCGGCACCTTCCTCAACCGCATCCAGGCGCTGGTGGAGGTGAAGGACATCACCAATGGGCTGGGCAAGGCGTCGGTGATCGGCTTCGTGGTCACGGTCATCGCCTGCTACCGCGGCTACCGGGCCGAGGGCGGCGCGCGCGGTGTGGGCATCGCAACCACCCAGGCGGTGGTGGGCGGCCTGGTGGCCATCTTCGCCATCGACTACATCTACACCGCCATCTCGCTCAGTGGCCCGCAGCAGCCCGGCGGAGGTCTGGGAGGATGAGTCCTCCGCGGTCCCCGGAGCCGATGATCGACGTACAGGATTTGTACAAGAGTTTCAGCGGGTTCCCGGTCCTCAAAGGCATCACCCTGCGCATGATGGAAGGCACCACCACCGTGGTGCTGGGCGGCTCCGGCAGCGGCAAGACCGTGCTGATGAAGCACATCATGGGCCTCTTCAAGCCGGACCGCGGCCAGGTCATCGTTGACGGACAGAACGTCTCCACCATGGGGCGACAGGATCTGTCCGTATTCCGCGAGCGCATGGGCATGGTCTTCCAGAGCTCCGCGCTCTTCGACTCCATGACCGTGGGCGACAACGTCGCCTTTCCGCTGCGCGAGCACAACCCCGGCCTCTCCGAGGCCGAAATCATGGAAAAGGTGAAGGAAAAGCTGGCGGTCGTCGATCTGCACGATGTCGAACTGAAGTTCCCGGCCGAGTTGTCCGGAGGCATGCGCAAGCGCGTGGGCCTGGCGCGCGCCATCATCCGCGAGCCCAAGATCGTGCTCTATGACGAGCCCACCACCGGCCTGGACCCTCTCACCACCGAGAGCGTGGACGAGATGATCTTGCACGCCCGCGAGCGCCTGTCCGTCACCAGCGTGGTCATTTCCCACGACGTCGGGTCTGCATTCCACATCGCAGACCGCATCGCGGTCATCAACGAGGGACACATCGTGGAAGAGGGTACGCCCGCGGAAGTCCGCAGAACTACCGAACCATTCACGCGCCAATTTCTCGCCACCTGGTTCGGCAGGACTTAGGGTAGCAGCGCGTGCAATCCTTCTGGACCCCCCTGAAAGTCGGTCTGGTGGTCGCCCTGGCGGTGGCCGCCTTCGGCTTCGGCCTCTTCCTCATCGGCAGCAACTTCGGCCGCGGCAGCACGTATCGCGTCTACGCGGTCTTCGACGACGCCACCGGCCTGGGGGTCCGCTCGCGCGTTCAGATCGCCGGCATCCCCATCGGCCAGGTCGACATGATCGAGCTGGATCAGCGCACCGCGCGCGCCAAGGTGTGGCTGAAGGTCCGCCAGGAGTTCGTGCTGCACCGCGACGCCAGCATCGCCAAGCGCAGCGAGTCGATCCTCGGCGACTTCCTGCTCGACGTGGGGCCCGGCTCGCCCTCCGAGCCGCCGCTCAAGGACGGAGACGAGATCCGCATCGTCATCCGCCAGCCCTCGATGAACGACGTCTTCCAGTCGCTCAACAAGATCGCCGGCGACATCTCCGACATCACCGGCAACCTCCGCAAGGTCCTTGGCGGCACCGAGGGCGAGGACAACCTGCGCACGCTGACCTCGCGCCTGTTGCGCATCAGCGAAGGCATCGAGCGCATCGTCAACCAGACCGGCGCCAAGCTGGATGCGACGCTCACCAACTTCCAGAGGTTCTCCGGCGACCTGGCCCACCTCTCCTCCACCGAGCAGGGCGACATCGTCGCCATCTTGCAGAACACGCGCGACGCCACCAGGGACGCGCGCGACATCCTGCGCACCATCGGCGACGCCGTGGGCTCCACGCAGCAGGGCGACCTGAAGGAGGGGGTGAAGAGCCTGAAGTCGAACCTGGCCAAGCTCGACATGTCGCTCACCAACGTCCAGGAGATCACCGACAAGATCAACAAGGGGCAGGGCACCATCGGGCACCTGGTCAACGACGACAAGCTGGCCAAGAATCTGGACAAGGCGTCCAGCTCGCTGACGAATCTACTGGGCGGGGCGGATACGCTGAAGATCGAAGTCAACGAGCGCAGCGAGTTCCTCATCGGGGCACCGGGAGGGGGAAGAGTGAGTCCCACCCTGCAGAGCGTGGGCATACTCGCGCAGCACACCGCATACGATCCCTGGACGAAGAACTACTTCGGCATCCGCATCATCCCCAAGCCGGACAAGTGGTACGGCTTCGAGATCGTCGACGATCCACGCGGCCTCACCAAGCAAGTGCAGGTGATCAACAATCCGGCCAATCCGCCCAACTTCCCCGCCTCGTACACGCAGACCACCACCGAACGGACGCTCAAGTTCAGCGCCTACCTGGCCAAGCGGTATGGGCCCATCTCGGGGCGATTCGGCATCCTCGAGAACACCGGCGGCTTCGGCCTCAAGCTGCACCTGCTCAACGACTCGCTGACCATCGCCAGCGACGTGTTCGAGTTCGCCAACGCGCTCAAGGAGTCGCCCCGCCTGAAGCTGTATGCCGACTATCGCTTCCTCGATCACCTGCTCATCACGGTCGGCACGGACGACGTGCTCAACAAGCCCTTCGTGGACCCGGTGAACGACACGCGCATCACCAGCGGCCGCGACTACTTCATCGGCGCGGGCGTCTTCTTCACCGACGAGGACATTGCCCGCCTGCTCAGCCTCGCCGCCTCCCGGTTCTAGAAGATCCCCGGCTCCTGTGGTACATGGCGCGCCCCATGGCCATCGAGAGAACGTTGTCGATCTTGAAGCCCGACGCGCTGCAGAGCGGTGTGATCGGGAAGGTCCTCGCCCGCTTCGAAGAGTCGGGCCTCAAGCCCGTGGCGATGAAGATGCTCCACCTCACGCAGCAGGAGGCGGAGGGCTTCTACGCCGTCCACCGCGAGCGGCCGTTCTTCAAGTCGCTGGTGGCCTACATGACTTCGGGACCGGTGATCGTGCAGGTGCTGGAGGGCGAGAACGCAGTGGGGAAGAACCGCGAGGTGATGGGCGCCACCAACCCCGCCAACGCGGCGGAGGGCACCATCCGCAAGCTGTTCGCCAGGAGCATCGAGGCGAACAGCGTGCACGGTTCTGATTCCGCGGAGAATGCGCGCGCGGAGATCGCCTACTTCTTCGCACAGACGGAGTTGGTCCGGTACGAGTGGAAAAAGTAGCGGGCAGCCGGCCGGGCGGCTGTTCAGCTGCGGCAAAGCCGCCGGCCGGTTAGAATCCTGCGGCTTTGGTCCCAACCTGGCAGTGGATTTTCTTCGTCGGCGGCATCTTCGCATCCGCCTTCTTCTCCAGCGCGGAAACGGCGCTCACCGCGCTGGGGGAGGCGCGCGTGCAGTCGCTCGCCGAGAGCGGCGGGCGCCGCAACTCGCTGATCCGGCTGTGGCAGAAGCATCCCGACCGCGTGCTCTCGGCGCTCCTGGTGGGCAACACCATGGTCAACGTGGGCCTGGGCTCGTTGACCGCGCTGATGGCCGACTCGGCGGGCTACGGGCACGCCGTCGCCGTCCTGACCGGCGTCACCACCGTGATCCTGCTCATCTTCGGCGAGATCACGCCCAAGACCTTTGCCAAGCGGCACGCCACCGGCTTCGTGCGCGTGATGATGCCGCTGATCGCGCTCGCCTACTGGGTGCTCTTCCCCCTGGCCTGGTTGTTCGTGCAGATTCCCCGCGCGCTCGCACGCGCCTCCGGCATGGACCAGGTCTCCGCAGAGCCGGTCACTTCCCGGGAGCTGGAGTACCTGATCGCGATGGGCGCGCGGCAGGGATCCATCGACAAGGTGCGCGAGGCGCTGCTGTCCAGCGTGCTCGCCTTCACCGAGGTGCTGGTGAAGGAGATCATGATCCCGCGCACGCAGGTGGTGGCCCTGGAGGAGACCGCCACCTACGACGAGACGCTCAAGCTGGTCACCGAGAGCGAGCTGTCGCGCATCCCCGTCTACCGCAACAACCTCGACGAGGTGGCGGGCGTGCTCCACGCCAAGACGCTGCTCGCCGACGTCAAGAAGGGCATCGCCG
>DASRTX010000196.1:0-3295 GCA_035655715.1 Myxococcales bacterium
GCGACGAGATCCGCTTCCACACCGTGGGAAAGCCCATCCCCGGCACCGAGGTCCGCATCGCCGAGGACGGAGAGATCCTCTCCAAGAGCCGCGCCGTCTTCATCGGGTACTACAAGAATCCCCAGGCCACCGAGGAGGCCCTCGCGCAGGGCTGGCTGCACTCGGGCGACGCCGGGCACTTCAGCGAGGAGGGGCACCTCGTCGTCATCGATCGCTTGAAGGACGTGCTCCGCCTCGCCGACGGGACGCAATTCTCGCCGCAGTTCATCGAGAACCGCCTCAAGTTCTCGCCCTACGTGAAGGAGGCGGTGGTCCTCGGCCAGGACAAGCCCTACCTGACCGCGCTGGTTTGCATCGACCAGGGCATCGTGGGGAAGTGGGCCGAGAGGGAGAAGATCCAGTACACCACCTACACCGATCTCTCGGCCAAGCCGCGCGTCTACGACCTGCTGCAGGAGGAGATCGACAAGGTCAACCAGACGCTGCCGGCGGCGGCGAAGATCCGCAAGTTCGTGCTGCTCTACAAGGAGCTCGACGCGGACGACGAGGAGCTGACCCGCACGCGCAAGGTGCGCCGCTCCTTCGTCGAGGAGCGCTACGCGGGCATCATCTCCGCGCTCTACGGCGACGAGCGCAAGATCGCGGTGGACACCACCATCCGCTTCCAGGACGGCAAGACGGCCCGCATCCAGGCCAGCCTCGCCGTCCGCGAGCTCGGAGCGGCGTGATGGAGTTCTTCCTCCAGCTCACCATCAACGGCGTGGTGGTGGGCAGCATCTACTCGCTGGTCGCGCTGGGGTTCGTCATCATCTACAAGTCGAGCGGCATCCTCAACTTCGCCCAGGGCGAATTCCTCCTCTTCGGCGCCTACGTCTTCCTGGCCATCGTGGTGTACGCCAACGTGCCGATGATCCCGGCGGTGCTGCTCACCTTTGCCTTCGCCACGCTGCTGGGCCTCTTGCTGGAGCGGGCGGTGCTGCGGCCGCTGATCGGCGAGCCGATCATCAGCGTGATCATGGTGACGCTGGGGCTCTCCAGCGTGCTCCGCGCCATCGTGCAGGCCGTCTGGGGCACCGACACGCGGCCCATGCCCGCGGTCTTCTCGCTGGAACCCATCCAGCTGGGCCCGCTCCCGGTGGCGCGCGGATATCTCTACAGCGCCGCGTCGGTAGCGGTGCTGCTGGTCCTGCTGACGCTCTTCTTCAAGTACGCCCGGCCGGGCATCGCCATGCGCGCCACCGCTGCCTCGCAGCAAGTCGCGCTCTCGATGGGCATCTCGGTCCGCCGCATCTTCGCCCTCTCCTGGAGCATCGCCGCCGTGGTCAGCGCGGCGGGCGGCGTGCTGCTCGGGACCATGCGCGGCGGCGTGGACGGATCGCTGGCGGTGCTCGGCCTCAAGGTCTTGCCGGTGGTGATCGTGGGCGGCCTCGACAGCGTGGGCGGCGCCATCCTGGGCGGCCTGCTGGTCGGCGTGCTGGAAAACCTGGCCGGCGGCTACCTGGACCCCGTCTTCGGCGGAGGCGTGAAGGAGGTGGCGCCGTTCGTGGCGCTGGTCCTGATCCTGATGGTGCGGCCCTACGGGCTCTTCGGCAAAGTGCGGATCGAGCGGGTCTGACGACATGCTCTGCGGCGAATTCCACACCACCTATGCCGGCGACATGGCCATCTTCGAGACGCGCCGTGGCCGTCGCGCGCTGGTCGTCTTCGTGGTGGCGCTCTTCGCCTTCCCGCTGGTCGCCACCTCCTACTGGCTGGACGTGGCGAACCGCGCCGCCATCGCGGTCATCGCCGCCATGGGGCTCAACATCCTCACCGGCTACACCGGCCAGATCTCGCTCGGCAACGCCGCCTTCCTGGCGGTGGGCGCGTACACCACCGCCTTCCTCGGCAGCCATGGCGCTCCCTTCGTGGTGGCGTGTCCTGCCTCCGGCATCGTGGCCGCGCTGGCCGGCATGGTCTTCGGCATTCCCTCGCTGCGCCTGAAGGGCCTCTACCTGGCCATGGCCACCCTGGCCGCGCACTTCATCGTCGAGTTCACCATCACGCACTGGGAGGTGGTGACCGGCGGCGTGTCCGGCAGCAGCGTGCCTTCGCCGCGGCTGTTCGGCTACGACTTCGCCGACGACCGGCGCCTGTTCTTCCTCATCGTGCCCGCCTGCATCGCCCACCTCTGGTTCGCCAAGAACCTCTTCCGCACCCGGGTGGGCAAGGCCTTCGTGGCCATCCGCGACCAGGACATCAGCGCCGAGGTGATGGGCGTGACGGTCTTCCGCCACAAGCTCCTCTCCTTCGCGGTGAGCAGCTTCTACATCGGCGTGGCCGGCTCGCTGCTCGCCTACCAGGCCCGCATCATCAGCCCGGAGAGCTTCCCGCTGGCGCTCGCCATCGACTACCTGGGGATGATCATCATCGGCGGCCTGGGCAGTGTGCTCGGCTCCGTGCTGGGCGCGGTCTTCCTCACGCTCCTGCCGGAAGTGCTGCGGCTGCTCACCGGCGCGCTCTCCTCCGGCTTTCCCCAATTGGTGCAGCTCTTCTCTCCGCTCAAGCTCGGCGTCTTCGGCCTCACCATCGTGCTCTTCCTCGTCTTCGAGCCCGAAGGGCTGGCCGATCTCTGGCGGCGCATCCGCAACTGGTTCCGTCTCTATCCGTTCTCATATTAGGGGAGGACAACATGAAGCTGATTCGTGCGGCGCTGTGGACCCTCTGCGTGGCTGCGTCGGCGCAGGCGCAGGAGATCAAGGTTGGCGGCATCTTCGACCTCACCGGCATCACCTCCGACGTGGGCAAGCCCTACGCCCAGGGCGTCCGCGACGGAGTGGCCTGGACCAACGAGAACGGCGGGATCAACGGCAAGAAGATCCGGCTCATCGACGTGGACTACGGCTACAAGATTCCCGAGGCGGTGGCGGCCTACAAGCGCATGACCTCGGACGACAAGGTGATCATGATCAACGGCTGGGGGACCGGCGACACCGAGGGCCTCAAGGCGCAGGTCAACCAGGACAAGATCCCCTACGTCTCCGCTTCGTTCTCCGCCCACCTCACCGACCCCTCGAAGACGCCCTACAACTTCTTCGTCGGCCCCAGCTACTCCGACGGCCTGCGCGCCTGGCTGCGCTGGGTGAAGGAGGACTGGACGGACAAGTCGCGCAATCCAAAAGTAGCCTTCTTCTACGGGGACAACGCGTACGGCAAGTCGCCCATCGAGGCGGGGCGGCGCTACTGCAAGGACGAAGGCATCGACCTGGTGGACGAGGAGATCGTCCCCGGCGCGTTCCAGGACGCCACCAGCCAG